>JAUVSF010000242.1 GCA_030597245.1 Acidobacteriota bacterium | reverse complement strand
GCGTGAAAGTGCATCATGAACCAATGGATTTGCTGAAAGGGTTCTCCTACGGGCTTTTGTTCTTCTTCATTTTCGTGCCGGGAACCGGCAAAGGCCAGGAGCACCCCTATGGAACCGGTACCTGGGACGCGAGTGCCTTGGGAAATCATCGAGTGGTACTGCAAGTCGACGGTCCTGCGGATGCGGTATTAGCAGATATCCCCTGGAGGCGAAGAGACTCTGATCCGGATCAGAAGCTCCTCATTGTAATCGATGAAACGACAGGTGAGCAGATCAAGAACGTCGTCGCCACACGGATCACACGTGAAAGGGGCGAAGTCGTGTTTCAGCCGGAGACCGCTCCGGGCCGATATCATGTGTACTATCTCCCCCATCGCTTGACCGGGCGCAGCAACTACCCGACGGTTGAGTATCTGGAACCGACCGAAACCGCCGCAGAGGACTGGTTGGCCAGGAATGGACTCAAAGGGCAAACCAATTCCCTGCAAGGGCTGCCTAAAGCCAGGGTCCTCGAGTTTCAGGCTATCGACGAGTTCAACAGCTTTTACCCGATGGAAGTTGTCGCCTTCGAAGCAGAAGTTGATTCGATGCTTTCTCGTCACCCTGAGTCCTATCTGCTCTTTCCTGAAGACCGGTCCAATCCGATTCGTATGCAATCGGAACTCCCTGCTCGATGGGTCACCGATGGCCCGAAGAACAGTTATTCTGCCACGGCCTCCCGCGGCGAGTTTTTCGTTTTTCAGATTGGAATTTATGCGGCCCGTCAACAGTTGGAAAAACTGAAGATCAGAGCGCCGGATCTAGTTTGTCAGGGGTGTGAATCACTCATTCCAGCGGATAACCTGCGCTGCTTCAACCTCGGAGGGATCGACTGGACCGGCGCCCGGTTTGAGAACGTCGTCACGGTAGAGAAGAGAGAGATCGAGGCTCTTTGGTTTGGTATCCAGATCCCCCAAACAGTCTCTCCAGGAAGTTACGCAGGTAGTCTGAGCATCTCTCCCGGGAACGCACCCCCCCAAGAGGTCGTGATCGAACTAGACGTGACAGATGAGGTCCTGGAGGATGCTGGAGACAGTCAACTCCGGAGCCAGTCCCGGCTTCGCTGGCTGGACTCGACAATAGCTTTGGACGATTCCGTTGCTCAGCCATACATCCCGCTCAAGCGGCAAGGAACGGAATTGAGTTGCCTCGGACGAAAGATCAACCTGGGCCCTTCCGGCCTTCCCACCAGTATTGAGAGCTTCTTTGCGCCGGAAATGACGCACGTCGGCACAGCAGGGAGAGAAATGCTCCAGGCACCTATCCGTTTTTCGATCAGGTTCGGAGAGGATCGAGTTCTAGAATGGAACCAGCAAGGTGTCAAGTTCCGAGATGAGACCCCGGGTCGCATCAGCTGGGAAGCGAAGAGCAAGTCCGATTCCCTGAGCCTTCACTGCGCAGCTGAGATGGAATTCGACGGAAACCTTGAGTTTTCTCTCACACTCAGCACGGATGAGCCCACAGAACTGCACGATGCCTTCCTGGAAATCCCGCTTCGAGCGGATGTTGCGAAATACATGATGGGGCTTGGCTATAAGGGAGGTTATCGTGCGGAGCGTTATGACTGGGAATGGGACCAAGCCAAGAATCAGGATTCTGTCTGGGTCGGAGACGTAAACGCCGGCCTTCAACTCAGTATCAAGGATGAGAACTACTCCCGTCCTTTGAATACGAATTTCTACCTCCTGAAACCGCTCAACCTGCCACCGTCCTGGTACAACTCCGGAAAAGGGGGCATTCATCTTGATGAAGATGGAGGGACGTTCGTGATTCGCGCTTTCGCTGGCGCCAGGACTCTCGAACCCGGAGAGGACCTTCACTTCAACTTCCGCCTGCTCTTGACCCCTTTCAAACCGATCAACCCGAATAAACACTGGAGAAACCGTTACTACCACAGTTTCTCACCTGTGGAGGAAGTTGCATCAGAGGGGGCCAACACGATCAATGTTCACCACGCCAATGACATCAACCCGTACATCAACTACCCGTTCCTTCGAGTTGAAGCCATGAAGGATTACATCGACGAGGCACACTTGAGAGGCTTCAAGGTGAAGATCTACTATACGGTCAGGGAAATCACCAACCGTGCCGCCGAACTGTTTGCACTGCTGAGCCTGGGGACAGAGGTTCTTTCCGATGGCGCCGGGGGAGGCCCGCCCTGGCTTCGAGAACACATTGATTCGGGCTACATTCCCGGATGGTATGTCCCAAAATTGAAAGACGCCGCACTGATCAACAGCGGGACTTCACGCTGGCACAACTACTACCTGGAGGGACTCGACTGGCTGGTGAAGAACGTTGAGATCGATGGAATCTATATCGACGACGTCGCCTTTGACAGAACCGTCATGAAGCGAGTCCGGAAGATTCTTGACAGAGGGCGGCCCGAGGCTCTGATCGATCTCCATTCGGCTAATCAGTTCAATGTTCGCGACGGCTTTGCCAACAGTGCCAACCTGTACCTCGAACACTTTCCGTATCTGGACAGACTCTGGTTTGGGGAGTACTTCGATTACGATTCACCTCCAGATTTCTGGTTGATCGAGGTGTCAGGTATTCCATTTGGACTCATGGGTGAGATGCTGCAGGACGGCGGAAATCCCTGGCGCGGCATGCTGTACGGAATGACAGGGCGACTCCCCAGGACAAGGGACCCGCAGGCATTGTGGCATCTCTGGGACGAATTCGGAATCGAGGAGAGCGAGATGATCGGCTATTGGGCACCCTCATGTCCTGCCACGGTCAACCATCCCGATCTCAGGGCGACCGTGTACAAGAAGGATTCCGAGGCATTGATCGTCGTAGCCAGTTGGGCCGATCAGCCGGTCGAGGTCAAGCTCGAGCTTAATTGGGATGAACTGGGAATTGAAGCGTCCAGGGCAAGCCTGGTGGCACCCGAGGTACTGCATCTGCAAGCAGCCCGGGAATTCGAACCGAATGCTGCAATCCGTGTTGAACCGGGCAAAGGCTGGTTTCTGGTAGTCAGCCAATGAATTCCTTAGTGATTTCGTGACTTGGTGGTTAGATTCATTTCTGAATTCTCTTGGGTCTTGGCGTCTTTGCGTGAAATCCCTCCTTTTAACGGCAGGGACAGGGAACAACGCTCTGAAACGACTTTCTTGGCCCACTTTTCTATTGACATCTGACTTGCCCAGTAATATACATGACTACTTGGTAGACACCGGTGGGCGTCTTGAGGGTTATTTGTGCGCGCTCTGCGCGCTCCTCAAGAGGTAAACCCTGCTGGGAGTTCTACCTTAATTCAGTGGCAGGTTGCTGCCGGTGAAAGGGGGAAGAGCATGCTTATGTGGCATTCGATGCTCTATGAATCTGCACAGGGAGTTGCTTACTCTCTGAGCGATAATGTTCCTGCACCTGCCTCTTCGCGACCCTTCTTCACACGAATTTTTAATCAGATTTTCCTTCCCAGGTCTTTTGCCCGCTCCGATTCAAGAATTTGGACTAAAACCAGGATTCCGTACAAGTTCTTGGATGAGTCGAAAAAAGTCGTCAACCCCAGGCAGAAATACGACAGAAGGATATTCCTTTAAGTCATTTATTTACTGATACTTATCCACCTGCAATGAAAACATCTCTAATCAGCGCTAGATTTGGCACTCTGATTGCTTATGATAAAGCTGAATAATTATTTAAGTCCACAGGCCTGGCCGAAGAGCGCCATGCCCGAAGGACTGCCAGCGCTTAATACCGGGCGAGTTCGTCCGGATGGGGATAAGTGCCTGAACCAGACAATGGTTCGATGTGTGTTTTTTCTATTTTCGAGGAGGGATTAATGAAGCAGAATTACAGAACACTTTCTATGGCCCTGTGCCTTCTGCTAGCGCTTGCTCTAGCCGTGACGCTCCCAGTTTTGGGGCAGAGCGGCACCGGTACCATTACCGGGATCATAAAGGATGCAAGCGGTGCGGTGGTGCCGGGTGCCGACGTAACTGTCACAGCCTTAGCCACCGGGGCCGTCAAGAGCTTAGTGAGCACAGAGTCCGGTGTCTACCGGGCCCCCTATCTTGCCCCTGGAGACTGTAAGGTAGAGGCCTCCCTTTCAGGCTTTAAGACTGCGGTTGCGGACAAGGTTACCGTGCTTTTGGCGCAAACGGTCGGTATCGACCTGGTTCTCCAAGTGGGAGAAGTCAGTGAGATCGTAACCGTCTCTAGCGAAGGGCCGTTGCTCGAGACTGCCTCAGCAGAGATCGGAACGAATGTAGATTCGAAAGAAGTCCACACCTGGCCCATCCTGGTTTCAGGCGGAACCAGGCAGCTCCAGGATTTCATCTTCCGTGCCATGCCTGGAACCTCGGGAGGCTCCTTCGCAGGATCGATCAATGGTGGTCAATCTTACGCACATGAGATCCTGATCGATGGCATTTCGATCGGCCGGATGGACTTGAACGGCGGCAGCAACAGTGAGTTTACACCCACCATGGATGCCGTCAGTGAGTTCAAACTTCAGACCGGTGCTCTGTCGTCTCAGTACGGGGGCACGCAGACCGCGCTGACCAACTTCGGCTTGAAGTCGGGAACCAATGAGTTCCATGGCTCGGCTTTTTGGTTTTACCAAAGTAGAGTTTTGAACGCCGCCAGCTGGAGCAACAATTTCTTTGGCATTGGCAAATCACCTTTCAACCTGAACAACTTCGGTGCCACGGTTGGCGGTCCTGTCATCAAGGACAAAACCCACTTCTTCTTCTCTTATGAAGGGAACCGTTTCCTCGACCAGAGCACCAGTGGTTTTGAGAACTTGCCGGTAAATGCCTTCAAGAAGGGAGACTTCAGCCAGCTGTTAAATCCCGACTTTACAAGCGAAACGCAGTCAGGATCGGTTGTGGGCCAGGACGCCCTGGGGCGCGACGTGCTTTACGGCGCGATCTATGACCCTGCCACGTCCCGACAACTGGCGGATGGAACCTGGATCAGGGATCCATTTCCTGGCAACGTCATTCCTACAGACAGGTTCAGCAGTGTGACGGGAATAATCCTGAGCCAGTATGCCATTCGAGATCCACAGCTCAATGACCAGCTGTTTCGAAATGAACCTCGGGCCAATACCTGCTGTCCAGAGCTCAATATCAACAACTACAGCTTGAAGGTTGACCACATAATCAGTGACAACCACAAATTAGGCGGTTCGTTTGTTTATAACAACCGCGACCGCAATCGGTTCGATGCCGGTCCTCGTCTTACGTCGATTTCCTTTCCCGGGTCACCAGCCTTGGGTACGAAACGACAGCACACACCGGGCTGGATCGTCCGGGGTTCTGAAGACTGGACGGTGAGTCCGCAGATGCTCAATCACTTCGCTTTCGGGTTCAACCGGTTCAACAACAAGAATGCATCCTTTACGTGGTTGAGCGGAGAAGACTGGGTGGGCTTGCTGGGCATGAATCTCAGCGGCATACCGGGAGAGACCTTCCCTGAGGCTAGGTTTAGGGGCAACAACTCCAACCTGAGCGGGAGTTACAGGGATTGGGGCAGCAATGCCGCCGGGTTTGCTCCCAACGGGAGCTGGATTTTTTCTGACGACTTCAGCTGGTTGATCAACAACCACAGCCTCAAGATCGGTGGTGAGTACCGTCACTACTTCCTGGACAATAATGGCGCTCAGAACACGGGCTCGTATACGTTCCACAACGAAAACAGCGGCCAACCGGGCTTCGTTGATGAAACCGGGTTTGCATTCGCGAGCTACATACTGGGTGAGGCACAAAGTACCTCGATGGGCATCTTTGGAATGGATCCCAGGGACCGCTCCCAGAACATGGCCTTGTACTTTCAGGACGACTGGAAGGTCAGTTCGACGTTGACTCTCAACCTGGGTCTGCGCTGGGATATTCCGACGCCCTACCATGAGAAAGATTCTCAGATGTCGGGCCTGGATAAGAGCCTGCCGAACGATGCTGCCGACGGGCATCTCGGAGCCCTGGCTTTCCTGGCACCCGGTGAAAAGTACGCGAGCAGGTATTATGGGCAGGTTGCGCCACGTATAGGCGTCGCCTGGGCCATCAACGAAACGACTGTCCTCAGAGCCGGCTACGGAATCAATTACAGCCCACCCATCAAAGATGGTTGGTACACGAGTTACACGACTGGGTTTAACGGTTCCAACAACCAACCCTCCCGCACAGGCGAATTCCGTGAAGCGGCTGTATACAATTGGGATACAGCATACCCTGCTTACACAGACGAACTGCCTAACCTGGATCCCACGCAGGTCAACGGTGATAGTATCTCCTTCTACGATCCTGGCACCAACAGGCTGCCGTTGGTCCAGAACTGGAACGTCGGCGTTCAATTTGATGTCGGGTGGGATACCAAGATCGAGGCCAACTATGTCGGGAACCGCGGATCGCGGATGAATCTGCCGATGTATCTGAATGGGGCCCAGAATCAGGTGCCGCTCAGTTACATGTCACTCGGCGACACTCTCCTGGATGACATCGAAGATCATCCAGAGATCCCGAAGCCGTACGAGAGCTTCACCGGGATCGTCTCACAGGCGCTGAGGCCTTTCGCTCAGTACCGGGGGATCAATACCCATCGCATGAACGCCGGCTGGTCAAGCTACGATTCACTTCAGATCTCATTTACAAAGAGGTCTGATTTCGGCCTCAGCTTCCTGGGTTCTTACACGTATGGTAAAGCGAAGGGAACCAGCGATACGTCCGGCCCTGGCAACTACTACGATTACGGGCAGGACTTCTACAATCTGGATGCCGATTTCTCGACCACCCAGTTTCACTATCCGCAGGATCTGAAGTTCACGTGGATGTACGATCTGCCTTTCGGCCCGGGAGGGCAGTGGGTAACCGATGGAATAGGTGCCCATATCCTGGGAGGTTGGACCGTCAGTGCTATCATGCGTTACCGATCAGGTGGCCCTCTGAGGATAGGTTTCGGGGGATATGACGGGGACGCGCTGTGGAATAGCGGCATGCGTGCCAACGAAGTTCTCCATGGCGATAAGCAGACTTTCAGCATCAGTGAGAGTGACCTCGATACAGAGAACGGGACCCAGTACCTCAACCCGTTGGCCTTCAGTGAACCGGCGGTTACAGACAACAGAGTTCCGATGGAGATGGGAAACTCTACCCGCTGGCTGGGCGATTCGAGGGGATTCGGGCTGCTGAGCGAGGACTTCTCGATCATCAAGCAAACCAGTCTCGGATTCCGAGAGGGAGCCAATCTGGAACTCAGGGCCGATATTGTCAACCTGTTCAACCGGAACCGTCTTAACAACCCGAACACCGGTATCTCGGG
>JAUVSF010000442.1 GCA_030597245.1 Acidobacteriota bacterium | reverse complement strand
TGTATTCGGCCATATCCCGCTCTGTCGTGCCCGGTCCCCCGATGAAGATGGGGCCGGCCTTGGTCCCACCTGGTCCAGGTATCGTGGCGATGTCAGGCAATTCGGGGCCGGGTGGTGGACTTTCCAGTAGTACTCGAGGGAGAAGTGCTGGATACAATAGGTCAGGACCTGTGATTCTTGAAGGTAGGCGACGGAGCCTTCCTTGCTGATGTCCCTGGTCCCGGTATCGACGCCGTCACTGAATAGAATCATCGCTGTACGGGGTTTGCGCGGCATGAACTTCTGTTCCGAAGCTGCCACGATCGCTTCACGCAGGATGGTCTTACTCCCCCCTTTGTGGAGTCCAAACTCCCAAATAGCTTCATCCATCTTCTTTCTATCCGTGGTCCAGTCGCAGTCCACATACACCTCGCTGTCGAAAGTCAGCAGGAGGAGTCGGTTCTGCAGCGGAAAGTAGGAAATGAAATTGGAAGTCGCCTGACGGATCTTGTCAACTTCTTTCTCTGTGCTCGGGCTTACATCCATCACGAGACCGATGTCGAACGGTTCGTCCGGCTGCAGGATCTGCTTGATCTTTACCGGCCGGGCATCCACCAGAACTTCAATCTCTTCGGGTTCCAGATCCGTGATGCTTCGACCATCGTAGGTCGCGAAGTGAACGTGAACGAAAGCCTCAACTCCACTTGCTGTCTTTGTCTCAGGCGCTCCAGCTGCAAGTGTTCCTCTCTCGGATCCCAAAGTGAAGAGTGAAAACAGCAGCAAGGCAGCAAGAGATAAGCGAATCATCACAGATACTTTTCTCATAGATGGGCTAAAACTCAAAACGGGTCGATAGAAAAGAGAGCAGCTACCACGGAGTCATCAAGCGAAACCGGTCAGCGGTTAGCGTAATGCGCCCGACCTTGCGGCTTCGCTCTCCGGGCTACGCCGTCACAGGGAAGGGACGGGCCTCCGCATGCGTGCTAAACCCGTTGGTTTACGGATCATGCGGAGGCAGGTGCTTTAGCTCCTGCGCATCTCTGGAAACTGATCAACCCTCTCCGTGAGGTTGCCCTCCGTGGAAGCCAACATCAAGACACCAAGGACAAAGGGACACGAAGGGACTCAACTGAACATAGGCGTCTCGCCTGTGACAAACGCCCTCCATCTAATCACAGGTGGGACGGCTATGTTCCGCGGTAGATATCCGCAAATCGAGAGCTTCTATGGCATCAAAGCCTGGTCGCTGGAACACGCGTGCCTCTGGAAACTCCTCCTCAATAGCCTCCTCGAGTTTTTCCAACAAGTCGAGAAGACCGGAAATAGACTGCTTCAGTTCGGAGGATCCCGAGCCAATTCTGACCCACGCCCTTCTGGAGCGTTCGATTCCAATCAACGCCACTTTAGCCGAGCCACTGGAATCGGAGTTTCGTCCATTCTTCCCAAAAACCTCCTGGTGCCGGCTACTCAGCGAGCGGAAGAGCTTCGCCTGAATAAGGATTCGATCCCAGGCAATCTCTTCGAGGGCATCGGCTGAAACGAGAAAGTGTTCTGCAAAGCTCTCGAGAGCGAGCCCTGGTTTCAGCTTCTGCTCAACGACCCGATCGATAGCATCCAGGAAGGGCTTACTCGAATCGAGCCACACATCGACTTCTCGCGCGTAATCGTGGGCTCGGTTGGTCAGGTCATGCTCGGCGTGTTCGCGTACCAGCATCGCCTCCTGCAGCAATTCGGAATCGAGCGCCTCTGCTTCACACGGTTTCTCATCGTTGAGAAGAATCATGAGATCGCTGAGGAGATCAAGGCGTGTTTCCAGCCGTTCAAGGAAACCGGAGCATTCCCGATTGTCAGCATTGTCCAGAGCGTACAGGAGACACGAAGTGGTCATCGAACAATGCTCGCACCAGCGATCGCAGTAGTTGTAGATACTAGGAATGAAGTGTTGCTCAGGTTCGTTCGCTACGCTTTTGTTAATCACACTTACTTATTACGCCGGACAAGTAAAATGTGCGAAATATTCAGTAGTCATCAAATGCCGGTTCTGCAAAAAACTGCAGCGAAACTCCCAGGACTTACAACTGCAGACGGATCGACCGTTCATTCCGAATTCTGTTAAACTTCTCCCATCTGACATGTGCGCCCGTAGCTCAGCTGGATAGAGCGTTGGCCTCCGGAGCCAAAGGCCGCGCGTTCGAATCGCGCCGGGCGTACCATTTCTTCGGAATTTCCAAGAACCAAGCACGAATTCCCAACATATTTCATCAGGAGTAAGAATCTCAGTTCGAGTTAGTTCTCAGCCATCGCAAAGGCCTGCTAACAGGGCCGGAAACCGAGTAATCAGATCTTCAAAATCTGGTAGATTTTTGGACCTGGTAGTACCCCATCCAAGGTCGAAAGCCCTGAGCTCTCGTTACTGCTAAAGAAAAGTTTCTTATAGACAGGCCGGCACCTCCTTATTAAACTAGTGGGGTGTTTTCTTTAATATAAGTGAGAGAACACGTTCTTTTGAAAGAGAACTTTAACAAGGAGCTGGCTGGTGAAATCGGCACGTTCGGGGACGTACGTCAAACAAACAGGGGGATTTCGAGCCTTCATCCCGAACGACCTGCCGTTCTCTCCTCCTCTGCAACTTGATCCGTCGCTCGAAGAGACTACTGGGCAGTCCCGGAATCGCCTCTATTCCTACGAGCCTTACCGAGCCCTTTTACGGTAGTTCAGCTGTCAAGGCACTGCGGAGGAATCGTCGTCGAAGACAGACTCGAAAAGCTCAGTTTCAGATGGAAAGAGAGACTGGACAGAAGGGCAGGTTGAAACTCTCGTTCCGCCTGTTACTTTCTCGCAGCGCAGCGAGAACCAGCTGTAACTGAAGGCACGAGTTCTAAGTTCGAAGAGGTTGTTGGTTGGATTCTTGTCAGATCTCAACTTCCCCATTCGGCAGGCTGCTTGTTTTCGGAGATTCACTCCGCATGATAGTTCACGCCGTTTACCCCGTTCTGCCTTAGATGTCCATGTGCCCCTCTTTTCACTCTGCTTTAGGAGAGTGAGTTTCCTTTGCCTTTGTGTTGCGTTATGACACTCAAAGTCAACTCTTACTTACCTCTTGCATCTACTAGATTATGAAGGCTATCGCAGCGCTGTTTTCGGTGTTTCTTCTTGGTGTATCGGCACATGGTCAGCCTGTCGAGCTGGTTATTCCAATAGTGATTAACGGCTGGGTTGATGAAAATCTGGCGTTTGACACTTGGATCGATGTGCTGGCTCGCAACCATCCCACCCGTGCAGATCTTGAAGGATTCACTGATCAAGGCGAACCCATGAACGTTGGGAATACTTGGGGCTTTGCTTCTAACGTTGGACACACCTTCCCCTCGAGCGGGGTGCCGGGCCGGTTTCGGATATACATTGGGCACAGCCCAAGACCGCCGGATAGCGGCTGGATCTCGGTGACCATCTATGGGTCGGACCATTTCAAACTTTACGCGACAATTGAGCTGAAGGGTCCGGACGGATTGCTTAATGTGACCTCGGTCCCCGCTGTTGTACCAGCAGGGTATTTTGTCATGCCGCTGATGGGCCCCAAGACCTCGTACGCCATTGTGAATCCGTCCGAATCGGAGGAAGCGCACGTGGTCCTCGACGCACGTGAACCAGGTGACATGGAAGGCTGTGTTGCCGACTTGACAATTCCCCCGCGGCACCGCGTCGCAAGATTCTTCGATGAATTATTCGAGCTACCCTGTGAATACGGTACCGTCGTTCAGGTTACAAGCGACGTTCCTGTCGGTGTGGGCGTCTTGGACGTAATCCTGCCAGAGTTCAAATTCAACGGGCTTCCCGTCGACTAGATGGCGTTTACCGCATTATTAGCTGGCCGCAGCCAGCCTTTTCTTTTCCAGCTATCGCGATATTGCTTATGTTACTTCGATCGAACTCCAGGTAGTTTTGGTAGATGGGGAACTACTAACCGAGTTAATGATCGACTACGGGATAGGAGTTTCACCAGACCATACTTACGAGATCAAACGTTTGGATTGGGATTACTTTTCCGACGAGTGAATGGGCACCCGATCGCTGGCTGTTATCTGCTGACCTCATTTTTGGAGTGGCTGTAGAATGGCTGTTGAGGGGGGAATAAGACCAGATCTGGGTTTCGGCCGATTATCGGCCGCGGGGCTAATATCCGCATAAACAGTAGCTTCTGCCAATTTTTTAGGACTCTTCGGAAGCGTCGCGATGTCCTCCGGAGCCAAAGGCCGCGCGTTCGAATCGCGCCGGGCGTACCATTTCTTTTCAATGAGTTAGAAGAATCCGTTGAAGCGTAGCTCACCGTATTTAAGTGCTTAGTAAGTGCAAGTCAGTCGAGTTTTCAAATTCCCACCACCAGAAATGCCCACTACCCTCCGCCTGACACGAAACCGAAATCGCCGGCAGATCGCTGAGCTCAACTTGCAGCAATCCGATACAGCTTAGGGCAGAGGATGTCCCGGGTTGTCGAGCGGTATCTTCACAACGGAAGCACCGATTGAGTCTGGAGGTTGCGGAGGCACACGGACATCTGCA
>JAUVSF010000330.1 GCA_030597245.1 Acidobacteriota bacterium | reverse complement strand
GTGCGGAGCATTGAACCGTCCTGGCGGTGGTAGGGTGAAAAGGCTGGTTTCCCAAACCTCACCACCGGAAATCCCCTGTGCCCACAGCGTGACCGAAAAGATGTCCCAGTTCTCGTCTTTTTCCCTGTTCCAGGCAAAGGCCACCTCATTGCCATCTGGTGGAAAGGCAGGCTCGCTCGCGCTGGCTACTCTTTGACGAAGGTCCTGGCATGGCTGAAGCGGAGGCGAGGCTGCTGGCCGGGTCTCAAACCCAGTTCCCGTGCGGTGCTGGTCATTGCCTCAAAATCTTCCTCGGAAACATGACCTCTGGGCTCGACCACCAGCATCGTGCTCCCGGTAACCAGACAGCGGTGTGAATCGGTCAGGAACCGGTGCATATCGGGAACTTCATGGGCCGACCAGAAGGCAAGCACGAAATCGACGGGATATTCAACACCAACGGAATCACGCTCGCATCGATGCGTGCGAATACGGCCGGCAACCCCGGCCCGCTCAGACCGTTTCTTGAGGACATTGAGCATTTGCTGCTGCGAGTCAACTGCAATCACGCGACCGCTGTCACCGACCAGTTTCGCCATGGCGATGGAAAAGAATCCCATACCACAACCGAAGTCCATTACGGTCATACCTGTGTGGACATAGGGTGCAAGCGTCTTTTCGGGATTATGCAGTAGACGGCGGAGACGATTGTCGATGAAATAACCGCCCCACCAGGGGCAGACGTGCTCACGCATAGTAATGAGTACTCCAGGTCATCCCTTGACTGTCCATTTCAATCACTTTGGCCTCAACCGAAATGACCATACATTGGGTCATGGCGATCAGATTGGGGCGGACGGGGGAGTGGGTGGCAAATACACCGGTCAGCCGGCTCTCCGATTTACCGCGGGGATTCACCTGAAGTGTAGCGTTTTTCTCCGGCGTGTCGTTCCTGTCAAAGCACCACAAAACCCAAATCTCCGTATGACGTCCCAGTCGCAACAGTCCAGGCCCGTATTCCTTTTCTAACACAACGGTCGTCCGGCCGTCCGCTTTTCTTACGTATCCTATAGGCTGAGCACAGACAAGGAGTACAAGCAAACCAGGTTCCGCAGGTGCAGGGTCACGCCAGTGTGGTAACGACGGAAAAGCACTATGCCCAGTTTTCACCGAAGCACTCTGCCGTGAAGATTCTCAGAGTTCTCGACGGCGGTTGTTCAGAGGAACTAACTCGGAACTCGGTGCCTGACGATGGCTACCAACTCTCCGGCCTCCTGGGGCAGTGCATTCAAATGAACGCTGTTTCCGACCGAAAGCTCGTTAAGCAGTTCCAACCAATACTGAGACTCATCTGCCTCTTCTTCAACAATCGACATCTTGGCTAGAAAGTCACGTTTGGACTGAGCTCGACAAGCCGCCCGATAATTAGCTCCGACCGAAGTTGCAGATCGAAGTAACTGTCTTTTGATCACGTCTAGTTCTGTCTTTGGAGGGAGGCCTCATACCTATTTATTACGCTCGAAGCCCGATAAGTACGAAGGAAAGTGAAGAAACGGAGGAATTTGACATTTGACGCTTGTCATTTGCCCTTTGAAATGGCGCGCCCGGCAGGATTCGAACCTGCGGCCTCCGGTTTCGTAGTTCGTGGCCGGAGGGTTACCAAAACTTACCAAATCGTTAATAACAAGTGAGTTATCTGGGTTAGCGGACGGATCGGACATCCCAAATATACCAGAACTTACCATCTCGAAAGGAACTAACTCGAAACTTTTGTCTGAGGTCTCAGTCTTCGCTTTTCACGTAATTCTGCTATAGAAATCGCGATGGAAATGATTCTATGGTTTCGAATTATGGAATGTTATGGATTGATTCGTTTTTCAAGATGCCGTCAGCACAAATCTCCATTCCCCACCGCTCGACACGAAACCGAGAGCGCCGGGGGGAAGTTCGGTTTAAGGATGTCTGCAGCTGTCCGGATAGGGCCAGGGGAGCATAGAGAAAAGGTGACGAGCCCATGACAACGTCAGATTCATCAACAGTCCCCAAGAAGATTGGGTAACGCCTTGACAGGCTTGTGAGGGCATCGAAGTGTCACACCAAATCACAAGCATCTACAGGCATCCAATGGGCATCTTTCGCCTCCCATTTGACATTACATCCGATGGGATTGGTCAGGGGCACACTCACAGGGATTCGAGCGACATACTCTTCCAAAGCTCTGTCAAGATCGTTCACCGTCATCTTGCTTGGGTCGCGAGGAGTATCTATGCCACGACCAGTGTAAATAAGAAGACGTTCTTCATCAAATACGAAAAAATGAGGTGTGCGTAATGCACCATACGCTTTCGCCACATCCTGTGATTCGTCATACAGATAGAGCCAGGGAAAGGCATGCTCCTTCATCCGGATAACCATATGCTCATAATCATCTTCAGGATAGGTGTTTTTGCTATTAGCATTGATACCCACAAATTTGACACCCTGGGAAGCGAACTTCTCAGCCGTTTGCCGGGTGACTTCATCAGAACTGATGACGTATGGACAATGATTACACGTGAAAAAGATGACCAATACACCGGCATCATCGAAATCTGATAATGCATATGTCCTGCCATCTGTAGCCTGTAATGTGAATTCTGGTGCTTTTTCGCTTAATTGCAATGTAAAAGCCATATTTCTAAGCTCCTTATTATGCTGATTATTGTTGTGGTCTTACTCACGAAAAACAGACACGCAAACCAATATTCCTAAGGCGCGGCCTTTTGGCTGTCGTCTCCAGGAGATGGTTCAGTGATTCTCATTATTTATATCCAAAAGCAAACAGCTTTGCGCTTTGAAGCGTAGAATTGAGCTTTACCGTTTTCCCTTTTTACAATGCTAAAACACTAAAAAAGTGAAATACCGATTGGGGCGCAAGAGTCATCAAACGTTCTATTTCCTGTTCTACTTGATTGTCATTCCTTGGCGCTGCATATCCTCTGTGGCCAGCATCTTCCGAACCGTGTGTTGGAGGAGATCGTCGAGCAGGTCACGGTGGACGAGGAATATCTTAAGGATCTTTAACAATTATATCCGCTCGACTGCGACCTCGCTAGGTTGCCCCACGACACCACCATGCTGGGTAAATCTAGTTCACAGTCTCCCAATGCCCTGACACGCCGACTCCAATGTCTTCAGTGCTACTCGCGTCCTGTCGCCGGAGGTATAAAGTCAAGATCTGTGGATACTCGAAATAGATCAGAGTCGGTTGATTGACCCTATGAAACTCCCAGGGCGTTTCAGAAAAGACGAGTCCTTGTGCAATGTCCCCCCAATGATAGTACGGAGAGTTGGGTTGTCTGCTTCGGATTTCGCCAAGAGCAGTGGTCGAAGTGCTGAGCCACGCTTTGCTCCATAGATTCTCTACAACTAGGCGCATCCCCTCCGGTACAGCAACCTCCACGGACTGGTCCTCAGTATATGCTTCAAAGACTTTGTCACCCGGCTCCATGGAGATGTAGAAGTAGTGCTGAAACCGCTCCTTGACGACTTCGACCTGTGTGGGTCCCTCTTCCGGCTTTCCGGCTGTTGCCAGGTCACTGCCGAGAATGAGCACAGCAGCGAGAAGAGCTAGGAAACAGACGGTAATCAAGGTTGAATGGACTTTGAGACGTTTCATTTCAATACCCCCTTTTCAAACCTAAACAAGGTTTAGAGACCTCATCCCTAACGCAGACACTTATTCCAAAGAAGTAGCCATCTGATTCACGGAAGAACGATCAGCGCCGTCTAGTTCATAGCCGAGTTCAAAGTGAGAGAATTGCAGTCCGATCAACGTCCACACCTCTGTTATTCCTCATCCTAGTCCTCGATACAGCGGTAGACAAGTGTTGATTCTGGCAATTTGTCATGAATAGCAGACGGATCAGTGCGAAGTCCCGGTGGTGACTGGTGAATCAGTCAATTTTCAAAACGTCACCAGCCTATTTCTCCAGTTCCCGCCGCCTGCCACAAACGTGAAACAGCCGCGGGGAACTTCGATGAAGGCTGTCTCGATTTACTTCATCGGCAGAGAGAAGTGTGATGAATCCTAGGACACAGGAGGTACAAATGCCAAGCAAGATTGAATGGACCACAGAAACTTGGAATCCGGTGACGGGTTGCACTCAGATCAGTCCGGGTTGTGAACGGTGTTATGCCATTCGTGATTCTTGGCGGCTCGCACACAGCCCGAATTCGAAGATCAGTGCGGGGTACGCTGGAGTAGTAACAAAAACAAACGGCAAACCGAACTGGACCGGAGAGGTCAGGTTAAGCCGGGATGTTCTCCAAAAGCCATATCATTGGAAAAAGGACCGGATGATCTTCGTCAACTCGATGTCCGATTCATTCCACTCGAAGATCCCAGATAGCTTCCGAAAAGAGATCCTCGAAGTAATAAGGAACACTCCCCGGCACACCTATCAAATCCTGACGAAAAGGGAACGTGGGATGCTGCGATTCTTCACAGAGAACGAGTGCCCGGCTAACGTCTGGCTCGGCGTGACAATTGAAAGCCAGGATTACGAGATCAGAGCGGAACACCTGAAGCAGATCAGCGCCCCAGTCCGGTTCCTGAGTTGTGAACCGCTGTTGGGTCCGCTGAGCCTAGATCTGAACGGAATTGACTGGGTGATCGTTGGCGGAGAGTCGGGGCCGGGAGCGCGCCCAATGGATGCCGAATGGGCAAGAGATCTTCGAGATCAGTGCTACGACTCCAACGTTCCCTTCTTCTTCAAACAATGGGGAGGAAGAAACAAGAAGGCTGCCGGTCGGATACTGGATGGAAGGATACACGATGCGATGCCGGGGCGGATGAATCCGGCAGCGTAAGGCAAGGTGTCATCTAAATAGAAGCACCCTTGGACCGATTGCAGGTCTGGCCGATCATTTCCACTGTCATTCATTTGATTTCTGCATCTCTTGGTTCACGAAGCTGAGCACGGCCTCGTATGCTTGTGTAATGAGTTTGGGGTCACCTCCTCCAAGTCCATGCTCGCCACCGGGAATCGTGATGAGCCTGAACGCGACCCCATGCTTGTCCAATTCTCCGGCCATCATCACAGATTGGTCACAGGGAACATCGGTATCGTCTGTCCCATGAATGAGTAACGTAGCCGGATATTCGCCCGTTACATTCTTCACCGGCATGTAGGGGAAGAACTTCTCTCTTTCCTTGTGTGGGTCCCAGTTCGACACCTCTTGTGGCCAGAGGCCCTGTTGACGGCAGAACTGGTAAAAGGCTCCACCATCCCCCTCACGTTCGGAGCCTTCAGAGATAGGTGGGCCACTCACCTGTTGGTACGCCTCTTCCCGACTCATCTTGCTTTGGTGGTGACGAGCATGGGGAGAAGGCTTGCTGTACCAGTTCCCGATCAGATCGCCATATCCGTAAAACGATACGAGTGCAGAGGGACGTGGCTTAGCGCGAAATCCCGCAGTCAAGGTCAGATAGCCCCCCGCAGAAGCTCCCATGACTGCGATTCTACTCGTATCCGCATGGAATAGTCGTGGGCCGTTCTCATACACCCAAGTGTAGGCGTCTTCGATGTCTTCGATTATGAATGGAAGTTTAGTCTCGGGTGCCAAGCGATAGTCGATCGAAACGATCACGTATCCCGCATCCAGCATCATGTCTTGCACACGACCATCGATCCATCTGCGACTCCCCACTATGAGTGCCCCGCCGTGTATCCAGATGATCACAGGTCGCATCTCCTCGCCTGCCGCTCGATACACGTCAGCCTTGATCTCAAGGCTGTCAGTCTTCTTGTAAATGT
>JAUVSF010000510.1 GCA_030597245.1 Acidobacteriota bacterium | reverse complement strand
TGAGCCTGGGCGATTGATTTGAACCGTCGCATCTGCCGCTCTTGCTCACGGGTATGTTGGTGCGAGACCTCGGCTCGGTTGTTCTCATACCGTCCGGTTCTGTGTTCAACTGATGGAAAGACTTCGCGATGGGCAGCTGGATAACTCCTGAGCTTGTCGGTAATGAGTCTCCACGGAACGTTACCTTGAACCTTCAACACTTTGCGAAAGAACCTTTTAGCAGCCCGCATGTCCCGACGACTCGTCACCAGGATATCCAAGACGTCGCCGTCTTGATCGACAGCACGCCAGAGATACAGTTGCTCTCCTTGAATCTTCACGAACAATTCATCGACGAGCCAGACGTCACCCAGACGACCTTGCTTTCAGCGCAGAGATCGAGCATAGGTCGCCCCGACTTTCAGGCACCAATAGCGAATGGCTTCGTAGGACACGGTAATGCCACGCTCTGCGAGCAGGTCTTCGACGTCGCGAGAGCTGAGCGTGAATCGATGGTAGAGCCAGACTGCACAGCTGATGATCTCGGGCGGAAATCGGCGGCCTCTGTAGCTGGGTTTCATGCACCGATTGTCGCTGATCACGCTGACTGCGCCTTAACTTGACAGAGCCGTAAAAGGCCTTGGCGTGACTCCGAAATCAGGCGTGCAAAGATCGCTGAACCACCACACCCAAAACTGGACCAATGCACATTTTCCTGAAGGAAGTCGGGGATCCGTTCAATCGTAGCGCGTCCGGGCCCCAAACCCTAGAACTTGAAACCCGGAACCAAGATTACAGTTCCCAGCCCGTCCGGTCTTCTCGAGTAAGGTACTGATTCGCCTCCGGCACATTTGTGATGTTCATATTCCTGGAGTCGTAGACGAGTCTCTTGCGAGCTCGAAGAGCTACACCTCCCAAGAGAATGGTCTCCGTCACCGCTGACGCTTTCAGGAAGCTTCCCGGAGCTTCTTTCCCACTTTTGAAGGCAGCTACCCAGTTCCGCTCCCGGCGATCAGTTTCATCCTTCGGGGGTTCTGCTGCACCGGTGATTTCGATCATCTTTTTCTCAGGGATAATGTGGGGACTTTCGCACCGGAACCCGGCGACGATTTTCCCACTGTCACCGACAAACATCATCCCCTCTCTGGGCAACTCCTTGTCTGTAGCTGCCAACTCCTCGGGAAGGGGTGGTTTCATTCCGCCGTCATGCCACCAGATGTCAATCGCCGGCCATTCTCCTTGCGGTGGAAATTTAAATCGGACGACACTGGAATACGGAAATGCGACATCGTTTTTGACTCCGCGGCTCACGTGATCTGTAATGGCACAGGTTGTGGTGCCGTTTGCCTCGATACTCTCGGGGACTGCATCAAAGCCCAAGGTCAGGAACAGTGGCCAGAGACTGTAAGTACCCATGTCGGCTATCGAACCGGCGCCAAAGTCGTACCAACCACGGAACACTGCGTGGGTGTAATTCGGATGATAGGGACGATGAGGTACCGGGCCCAGCCATAGGTCCCAATCAAAACCGTTCGGGATGGGCGGAGTCTCAGAAGGATTGGCAGTCCACTGAGGCCACACTGGCCGGTTCGACCAGTTGTGGATTTCCCTCAGGGTTCCGATTGCGCCACCTTTAATCCAATCCCGCACCAATCCGTAACCACTTCGTTTACTCCAAGCCAATAGATGTGTACTGACTCCTGTCTTGCGAGCAGTTTCAATCGTAAGTCTAGCCTCACGCACTCGGTTGGCGATCGGCTTATGAATCACAACATGTTTCCCCTTTTTCATCGCGGCAATCGAAACCGCCGCGTGAAGATGGTCAGGGGTCATCACTTTAACAGCATCAAGGTCCTTCTCTTTTTCCAGCAGCTCTCGGTAATCCGCATCCGATGAGCATCCTTTGTAGCTTCCAGAATCCTGCCCTTTGGCGTAGTACTTTTCGACAACTTCTTGCCCGATGTCACGCCCCCCGGGAATGCCGTCGAGGCCCTCACCCCAGTTGGGGTCTTCCAAGACTCTTCGTATGCCATTGCGAATTCCGTGCAGTGACCAGTCCACATAATCGGTGGTGCTCTTGTTGGGATCACAGACAGCTACAATCTTGAGTTCCGGATCCTGGATCAGGCGCACCATTTCCCTCAGGCCCTGGGTGCCGCAACCGATGTAGCCCACGGTTAACTTGTCGCTTGGCGCAACATAATTCGCGCCTCCCAAAACATGCCTCGGCACGACTGTGACAGCCAACGTGGCTGCCGCAGAGCCCAACAGATCACGACGGCTAATATCTTTCTTGAATGTCATCGTTACCTCCCGATAAGGATGGATAAGTATGGTCTTACGACCAAAAACCTCCGTTTATGGCCCATTCAATCAATGGGCGCCCTCGGTTCAACTACCCGCAGTAATGAGTATCGTTTGGACCCACCAATAAGTAAACCATTCAGATCAAAGTCAGCGCTAATTGCAGGTTGTATAGATGTCGTGAGTCGATGGCAAGAGCACTCAGGGGCTTAACAGGCGTTCCCCATGTCGAGACAGGCGGTCGGGGAGACTACCCAGATCGCAGGCTGGTGCGAAAAGTACCAGCCTCACCCGATTCGGTGCCCCTGGGTTCCAGGGCGTATTGCCCAGACGGTCAATCCATTCAAGTGCGAAGTTGGACTATGAAGTTGGAAGTGGGATGTCTGAAGTCTGAACTTCGAACGGGCTTCCAAGTCTTGAAGGATTCTTAAGAAGGTATACAGTTGCTAACGACCCGTGCTATCGTCCCCACGTGAGAATGGCGGTCGCGGCGCGAAAACCGGGATAGTAGCAGGGATTGCGGGCCATGTGGTAGCGACTTGCGCCACATACTTACGCCGAGACCTGCCAGGCGGACGTGGTTCCGGAAAACTGGACACGTTCGAAGGGAGCTGACCTATGCGCAATGCATCGATTCTGTCTTGGGTCCTCGCAGCCGGTCTTGCTGTCGTATGCGTAGAGAGTTGTTCGCGGACGTCCGAACAGGAGTCCGCCGTGCCGGCGAGCCAAAGCCGAGGTGCCGGTGAACAATCCCCGGAGATGCCTGTCATCCCACCAGCTCCGGATACGGTGGCGGAGGGTGAGGTGTGGATCCCGCAGCTGCCTGCGATGGAGGAAATCGCGCCGCCGCCAGGCTGGGTCACCAGCGGCCCGGAGGTTCCGCCGATGCCGCCCACGCTGCTCAGACTGCCGAGAACGAACATTACGCGGGCGAAGTACCCGGCGATCGACTTCCACGTGCACGGCCGAGGTCTGAATACTCCGCAAGCGTACGAGAAGCTGATTGAGCTACTGGACACCATCGGGGTGGGCGCAATTGTCAATTTGAACGGCGGCACCGGAGAAGAGCTCGATACTGTGCTCGAAGCCGGGGGGCCGCCCCGGGACCGCGTGGCCAACTTCATCACATTCAGCGCTGAGGGGATCAACGAGCCCGGTTGGTCCCAGCGCTTTGCGGCCGAAATGGAACGCGCGTTTCAGGCCGGCGCCCTCGGCCTGAAGGTATCCAAGCGGCTCGGATTGACCGCGCAAAATCCGGACGGCAGCTTTATCCAGGCCGATGACCCACGGCTCGACCCGATCTGGGAAATGGCAGCCAAGTATGACAAGCCGGTCATGATTCACCTCAGTGATTCGGTTGGCAGGTTCTATCCCATCGGTCCAAAGAACGAGCGCTACGAGGCGGGTCTGTGGCATCGACCCGGAGATACCACAGGGAACTTATACGAGAGCGGTCCGCGACGTGAAGTGATCGAGAAGGCGCGCGAGAACATGCACGCCAAGCACCCGAACACGCGCTTCGTGCACGCGCATATGGCGATGATCTACTACGATCCGGACAAGGTCGCACGGCTCCTCGATACCTATCCCAACGCCGATGTCGAGATCTCAGCTGCCGTTCAGGATCTCGGTCGGGCGCCGCGTCTGTGGCGAGAGTTCTTCATCAAGTATCAGGAC
>JAUVSF010000699.1 GCA_030597245.1 Acidobacteriota bacterium | reverse complement strand
TGTTCGCTATCCTGGTGGCTGTTCTGGGAGGAATAGATCCGGCGGGTGGTTTTGGCCGCGTCACCGGCCTTATCCTGGCGGTTCTTTCTCTCCAGTTCCTGTCCAGTGGGCTGAACATGCTGCGGTTCAGCAGTTTCTCCAGGGAGTTGGTTTGGGGTGCACTCCTGTTGGCGGTGATGGCAGCGAATCACGTGTTGAAGCGCGTGTTGCCCAAATCTCAAGGCCCCAATACCCGGGCCCTAAAAGGACCCGGCTCCGTATGATGTTTGTCGATCAACCATACGAAGACCCGGGGAGGAAGATGACCTTCCAGGTCGTCACTGCGGAGCAAATTCCCATTAGGACGAGCTGGAAGCTCATCTTCCACTACACATGCCATTTGGTACTATACCGAGCCTCGGGATTCCAGACCGAGGGCTCAAGATTGACTTCCTTTTCGGTTGGGAAACAGGCCGTGAAGCGTCGGCGCACGATTCTCAGGGCTAGTCCACGGAGGGCGAACGAACTCAGTTCTGGACAATGAATCGGCAATTCTATCTAATCCGGAGTAGGCAGGTGAGGGATAGATTATGAGAGAACTAAGATCAGAGATTAGAGAACTGCTGCGAGAGATGGTCCTTATTCCGGCTCTGTCGGGTTATGAAGAGCGTATGGCGTGTTATCTGTCCGAAGCGGTCGCACCCTTCGTTAGCGAAGTCACTTCCGATTCCCTGGGCAATGTCATCGCCCGCATTGACGGGCGCGACTCTGAAGGGCCGCGCGTAATGGTATTCGCCCATATGGACCAGCTTGGGTTCGTAGTGCGCAAGGTCTCCCCGAGTGGACTGATTCAAATCGAGAGGCTGGGCGGAATTCCTGAGAAGGTGCTCCCCGGTCTACGGGTGACCGTAATCTCGGAAGCGGGGAGCGAGTTTCCAGGGGTGATTGGGGTAAAGTCGCACCACGCCACTAAGGTGGAAGAGAAGTACATCGTTACTCCCTATTCGGAGCTGTATGTGGATCTGGGTGCGTCGTCAGCGGAAGAAGTCGAGAGCTGGGGTGTAGAGGTCGGGAACCCGGTTGTCTATGAGCCCCGTTTCACCGCCCTCCACGGAGATCGAGTGTCAGCGACATCAGTCGATGACAGAGGTGGGTGTGCGGTTCTCGTCAAACTGGCAGAGTACTTTGGAAGCCATCCCCCCGATTCCACTCTTTATCTCGTGGGGACGGTTCAGGAGGAGTTTAACCTGCGTGGAGCTATGGTGGCCGCAAATCAGATTCAGCCGCATGCAGCAATCTCCCTCGATATCTTCATTTCCTGTGATACTCCTGATCTGGCCGAACGCTCGAGTCTGAAGTTGGGTGGAGGTCCAGTGATGGGGATGTACACTTTTCATGGCCGAGGTACACTCAACGGCACGATACCCCACCCCGCGCTGGTCAGGCTCTTCCAGGCAGCGTCGCGATCCGGGGATATCCCTCTTCAGCGTAGTGCTAATCTCGGGTCCTTAACTGATTCCTCCTACGTTCAATTGGTCAATTCCGGAGTTCCTTGTATAGACCTGGGCTTTGCCACCCGCTATACCCACACTCCTGTGGAAGTCTGTGATTTGGCGGATTTGGAGGCACTCTACTCTCTTCTGGTCGCCGGCCTCTCCTCTGTTGGGCCTGATTTTGACTTCTCCAGAAGGCCCGTTCCAACAAGCCTGGGGAGTGAGTGAATTGGGTGACGAATACCTGCTCGGGATCGACATCGGGACCTATGAGTCAAAAGGGGTCCTGGTTCAGGTCGATGGACAAGTTGTCGGGATGTGTGCCAAACCACACGATCTGATATCGACTCAACCCGGGTGGTTTGAGCACAATGCCGACGACGATTGGTGGGGCGATTTTTGCCACCTTTCGAATCAGCTGATCGCCGAAGCCGGGATCGCGCCGAATTCGATATCGGCCGTGGGATGCAGCACGATTGGCCCCTGTGTTCTGCCTTTGGACAAGCATCAGAGGCCTCTCCGCAATGCAATCCTGTACGGCATTGATACTCGTTCCGCTGGGGAAATCGAACACCTCAACGGTACGATTGGACGGGATGAGGTTTTTCAACGTTGTGGAAATGACCTGTCCTCCCAGGCGGCAGGCCCCAAGATCCTGTGGATAAGGAATCACGAGCCACAGGTTTACCGCCAGGCCTGTCTTTTCGTGCCGGGCACTACCTTCCTGGTGGGAAAGCTTACTGGGAATTGGCTGATCGACCACTACACAGCCTCTACGTTTGTCCCGCTCTACGATCTCCGCCGACAGAGTTGGAGTGACGATCTCTGCCATGGAATCGTCTCGGCACACAAACTGCCCGAGATTGCCTGGACGTCGCAGTTGGCCGGAGCAGTTACTTCAACAGCCGCTGAAGAGTCAGGGTTATCCGAGGGAACACCAGTCATCGTAGGGACTGTGGATGCGGCAGCCGAAGCGGTTAGTGTCGGCTCCATTTCTCCCGGATGCATGATGCTCATGTATGGCTCCACGGCTTTCATGATCTTGG
>JAUVSF010000123.1 GCA_030597245.1 Acidobacteriota bacterium | reverse complement strand
CGAACATCGTGGTTGTACCCTCCCTCGCAGTGAAGCATTTCACCGAACAAGCCCTGTTGGATCATATTCAAAACCATCAGGGACTCACGGTAGTAGTTCACATTCTCGAGCAGCATGCACGGCATGCCAGTTGCTTCCGAGGTCTCCACCAACTGCCAGCACTCCTCCATGGATACCGCCGCCGGGACTTCAGTGGCGCCGTACTTACCTGCCTTCATAGCAGCGACCATGACAGGTGTGTGCCATTCCCAAGGCGTCGCAGTGATGACCGCGTCCAGATCGCTCCTTTCCACAAAGCGTTCAAAATCTCGATTTCCCCTCGACTAACCCGTCGGTAGCGGCTGACCTGCCTCGCCCACTAGCTTTTGGGCCCTCCCCAGATTCTGAATCTTCACATCGCAGATCGCCGGTATTTCGACACCTTCTACCCGCTCGAGGAGAACTCTGAGTAGTCCCGTCCCGCGATTTCCCACCCCGACCAGACCGATACGCACGGTTTTCACCTCGGCGCTCTGGGCCCGGGTCGAGGCCAGACTTGCTGCTGTCGCCGCGACACCAACACCACTCCTGTTTATGAAACTTCGTCTACTGATTTTCTGACTCATTGAAGTCTTCCTTTCTTCTTTGAATTCGAAAAACACCAGTCGACTACTGCTTCGACAGTCTGCGTTGGGGTGACTCTTAGATTGTGGGACAGGTTTTCCCAGGAAAAGACTGAACGTGAAAATTCCAGTTCCTCTTTGATTAGAGTCTGGGAGACCGGCTGATTCATTTGATCTCGTGGTTCCACCAGCGCGACTCGTCTGGGGGCGATACATCCGATCAAGTCGGGAAGATCGTATGCAGTCAGCGCGCCAGCGACAAAACAGGAAAAGTCTACCTCATAGAATCTATTCATCGCGATCGATCTGTAGGAAATCGGTGAATCGACTACCGCCACGGTTGTTATCGATGAATCGAAAGCGGCCGCGTGAAGAAGAGCCGGCCCCGCCTGGCCAAAGGAGATGGCACCGATTCGGCCCTTTTGGACGTCATTGCGGGTCTGCAGGAACTTTGCGACTCTGACCACGTCACCAGCCTGGGTACCGACCAGGCTTCGTCCGATCAGGACAGCCGCATAGCGTGCAGCATAGAGTGTTTCCGGAGCAGTCTCTCCCGTTCCCAGAAGGTCAGGTGCTGCGACGAGGTAGCCCTTCTTCACCAGTCCTTCAATCTTGCCTCCCTTGCCGGCATCAACCAACTTTCCCTGAGGATGCAGATAAATGAGTGCAGGGTAAGGTCCCGAACCATGCGGGACAAAAAGAAGCAGCGGAATCACATATCTGCCCTCACCAGCCAGTGCATACATCTCAACCGAATAGCCGTTTCGTTGATACCTTCCCCGAAAAACCGGTTTTTCTCCGGGCTGAGGGAAGACAAAGCCTGAGATTTCCTTGGCCCGGTCCTTCACTTCCGTAAGGTGAGTCGGAATGTCCGCCCTCGATTCCGTGATTTGATCCAGTAAGGCTTGAGTGTGTTTCTGGTTGATGCCGAATGCCGTTTCACCTCCCAGAGATGTCGAAAGCTGGCCGGTCTCGGTTATTTTGAGATCTTCGGCTGCAAATCCGTCGAACTCTTCTTCCCCGGAGTCCCCTGGAAGATCGAGAGTCGCCTGAAAGAAGGCATAGACGTCGTCAGCGTTCCCATGGAACCCATGTCCTGCGTCATCGATCGCCTGACGCACGTTCTTTCCAAGTCCGAAAGCTTCGTATGCCCTTCGCACTTCCTCGAAGGTCTCGAGAGCCCCTTGAATACTGAAGAAATCACGGGTCGTGGATGCAATGAGAAGCGGTTTGGGGGCCCTCACTTCCAAGAGGTCGGCATGGGTAATACCGCTTGCTACACCACGATAGAAGTTCTGTTCCGCATCCTGTGGTCCGATCGACTCCATCAGCCTTCTGAATCCAGTGATGTAGCACCCAGGAGCTGCAGCTTTAATCCGTTCATCGAAGGCCGCACTGTAGGTCGTCTGTGTTCCTCCTCCAGAACAGCCGAAGATGCCGATTCTATCCGGGTCAACTTCGCTCCGCGTGAGAAGATAATCCACACCCCTGATCCCATCCCAGGCAAAGTACCTTCCAGGCGAGACTCCTGAGAGAAACATCTGATTGCCGAAATATGAATGCTCACTGGTAGGGGAACTACCCATCATGGAGCCTTTTTTCTCGGGATCCCAGTATTGAATCCGCTCTCCCTGGCCCAATGGATCGATGGCCAGTACGATAAAACCTTTCCTCACCAGGTTATAGATCATGCGCTGATTTCCCTGGCTCCTGAAGGCTGCAAAACCGTGACCACTGACCTGGATGATCGCAGGTCTTTGTCCCTGGATGCCATCGGGTATGAACAAGGCCGAAGTGACGTAGAGATTCGGAATCGATTCATAGATGACTTTTTCGATTCTGAACCCTTCCTTTCTGACGACTCCTGTGATTCTCGGATTCAGGGGCGTCTTGGCGGGAAAAGGGCCGACAAGACTGAGAAGCGTCTTTTTGACTTTCCCTTGTCTTCTCCGCCAGTCAGCTTCGGTGCTCAAGCCCGCGATCTCCCGGTCACGGAGATCGAGGGAATCGAATGCCTGTCGGTTTAGATGGTGAATCAGCATGTTTGGGCCGTCGCTCCATTCGATCCATCTGTCCAGGACGTTCAGATTCTCCTCTTGCGCCGGAAGCTGGGAAGAAGGAAGGAAGATCCCGAAGAGCAGGATCAAGAAGTATCGGGGGATCATACTCGGAGATGCCATTGTCCGACTCCTTTCGCACTGGTTGTAAGGCAGTTCTGCCAGCATTGATTCTAGTTGGAGTCGCAGTCGTTCGCAATCGAAGCCTGCTCTAGCTATCTGCTGTCAGGGACTTGATTCCGGCAGTGAACTGATCCAGGATAAGTTCTCAGCAGTTCCTGATATCTCACTGTGAATGGAGATGACACCATGCCCCGAAGATTGCAGTTTACGATGAGCTGGTTCTTTGTTTTTCTTCCCTTGTTTGGTGTAAGTTCAGCCCAGACCCCTCCGAAGGAGGCCCTGGCCAGACTAGACTCCCGGGTCTTGACGGAACCTTCCGGAGAGATGTTAGCCGATCATGCCGGCAAGCGCATCTTCCAGGTGAACCAGCACTCGTCACGGGAATGGTACGCGATCTCAGGATTGGAGCAGTGGGAGAATTTTGTACGAGTGCGACTTGAGGCGCTTCGTGATTCCCTGGGAGATTTCCCGGAAGCCTTGGGTCCTCCGAAAGTCCACGTTTCGAAGACGCTTTCTGGCGATGGTTTCAAAATCGAGAACCTCGTATTCCAAAGCCGGCCACACCTTTGGATAACCGCCAACTTGTATGTTCCCGACCCAATCCGATCGTCAATGCCGGGGATCATTCTCAGTCACAGTCATCACAATCCGAAGACCCAAGGTGAGCTGCAGGATATGGGTATGACCTGGGCCAGGCTTGGCTGCATGGTGCTGGTCATGGACCTGGTCGGACACGGTGAGCGTAGCGATCATCCCTTCAGATCCCAGGAAGACTATGAGGGTGAGTTTCGACTGGGCCGCCAGGACTACCAGTTTCGTTACAACCTCGGCATTCAACTCTATCTGATCGGCGACAGCCTGATGGGTTGGATGGTCCACGATCTGAGACGCGCAGTTGATCTCCTGCTGTCTCGGGATGGGATCGACCCCGAAAGGATTATTCTGATGGGTTCTGTAGCAGGTGGGGGTGATCCTGCTGCAGTTGCTTCCTCTCTTGAGCAGCGGATCACCGCCGCCATCCCTTTCAATTTCGGCGGTCCTGAGCCGGAGAGTCCCTACCCACTTCCGGACGACGCTGAAGAATCCTTCAACTATGCAACCGGCGGTAGCTGGGAATCTACACGCAATCTGCACTTATCCGGCCGAGATGGATTTCTGCCCTGGGTTGTGGTGGCGGGAATTGCACCACGGCGTCTGGTTTACTCTCACGAATTCAGCTGGGATCGAGAGCGGGATCCCGTTTGGAAGCGCCTCCAGCGCGTGTACGGGGAGTTCTATGGGGCTCCCACACATCTGAGTTTCACTCACGGGTTCGGGTTGCTCAAACAGAGACCTCCCGATGCGTCACACTGCAATAACGTTGGCGCCTTTCATCGAAAGCGCATTCACGGGGCTTTGCAGGACTGGTTCCAGATCGAGGGGACCCCTGAGAAGGAGTTCTCTGCGAGACGGCCCCGGGAGGAACTGATCTGTTTGACCGAGGAGCTGATCAGACGGCTGCGGCCTCTGCAAGTCCACGAACTGGCTGAGGAGGTCGGGCGCGGTCGCCGGCTGGAGACTTATCAGCGGTTGGAGAAGCTGGAGCCTGGAGAACGCCGGAAGCACCTGCGCCGACGCTGGCGCGAGCTCTTGGGAGAGGTGGATCCCCCCGCCACTGCGCGTTTAGCGGTGGAGCCTCAGCGTGAGGAGCTTGCCAATGGACTCTGGATGGAGAAAGCAGCGCTGGAAGTGGAACCTGGAATTCTAGTTCCTCTGATTACTTTGGGATCATCCGGGGGTGGAGCGCCACAGCCGATTGTTCTGTGTGTAGCGCAGGAGGGAAAGGACAGTTTTCTGAAAGAACGTGCTGAGGAGTTGGCCGGACTACTTGCAGGTGGGGCTGCAGTTTGCCTGATGGATCTGAGAGGCACAGGAGAGACGGCCGTTTCGGGGGGAAGGGGACGAACCAGCCGAAACACTTCCATCTCGGCGACCGAGCTAATGCTGGGCCAGACCCTCGTCGGTTCGCGATTACGGGACTTGCGCAGCGTGTTGGGATATCTGAAGCAGCGTCCCGAACTGGACCCGAAAAGAATTGGTGTCTACGGAGATTCCTTCGCAGCCTCCAATCCTGCCAACGCAAACCTTGTCGTGCCGTTGGGTACAGAAGCGACACCCAGCCAGTCAGAACCCCTGGGAGGTCTTCTGAGTCTGCTGATGGCTCTCTTTGAAGACGACGTAAAGGGCGTTTACGTTTCCGGTGGTCTATTGTCCTATTACTCGGTTCTTGAAAGTCCTTGTTGCTACCTGCCCTATGATGTGGTCATTCCTGGCGCAGTCGCGGCGGGAGACTTGCAGTTGCTTACGGCAGCGCTCGCCCCCCGTGCAGTAATGTTGGAGGGTCTGGTCGATGGGCAGAATCGTCGAGTGGAGGAGAGTATTGCGAAGCATGCTTATGCTCCCGCTTTCGACGCATACCGGTCCCATCCTCAGCAGCTTACTTTGAATCAGGAGGTGTCCCAGCCCGGAGTGAAGGTTGATTGGCTGCTAAATGCACTCGAGTAGGTAGAGTCAGGGGACTCCCGACATCATCACGGAGACGGCTGGATCTGTTCGAAAGGAATGTTGTGTGCATCTGCATACCCCTTAAGAACGATCACCAGATCAGCCATCCAGCCTTCAAGATCGACGCTCTCTTCTCTCTCGAAATGACTGGCCCGGGTGAGGTACTCAGGATTGCGGCTTTGTCCCCACACTGATCTGAAGTAAGCAAACGTCTGCTGTCGATCCTTGAATACCGCTGCGGCCAGCTCATGTGCCTCCAGTAACGCCTGAACCGCATCGGTTGAATTTCCCTGGGAAGCAGCTTGTCGAGCTATCTCGAGCTTCTCCTCGATTTCTTTCATGGAGACCAGCATCTGGTCATGATATCTGGTGAACTCGGCGACGGACAGAAGAACTTGCAGGTTGTAATGATTCCGGTCTGCCCTTGGGAGATTGGCTTGGATTTGGTATTTCAAAGCGGTGTTCTCCTGCAACATCTCTTCCGCCTCTGCCGACCAATCGCCATATTTGCCTACATAAACCGGATTAAAGTCGAGACCAGGACTGTAAGGCAGAGCGGGAAGTGGAAGTGTTTGATGCCTCAGAGGCCTTGGCTTGTCCCACTTACCCGCCGAGTAGCCGTAGCTGGCTCTAGTGGTGCCGAGTCCCGGGACGCTGGAGACGTTCCGGTCCCACGTACGCTCCAGAAAGCCGGCTTGTTTATCCAGGCCTTGGTAAATCTCTGCGATGTCGCGTACACGCGGACCGTAGTAGATCTCGATAAACTCCTCCACGTGCTGAGCGACGGAAGGCGTTTCATGTGTCCAACCATACTGGGCCACTTGCGACCAACCAAGCCAGTAGAACTCACTGTGGGGCCCGCGGTCGTCCCAGGCAGCGCCAAAAACCCCAATCGGGTTTCCCAACCAGGCCTGAGAAGAGATCATTTCAAAGGTACTCTTCAGGTTTGCCCAGTTGGATCGGAAATTCATAGGGGCCAGACCGGCTGTCTGAGCGGTATATGCTAACTGCCTAATCCCGTGACGGTTCTCCTCCTCTATGTATTGCCTCCGCGTAACGGCAGGAATCCGCCCAACAAAGTAGTCGTTACCCAGGACTCCGTCGATGATCTCGTTCGGCAGAAGAGCAACATGTTCCGGCATCAGCGGCCACTCAGCCCAGATCAGTACTTTGCGACCCCGATTCTTCAAGAACTCGTGGGTTCGCTGAACACACTCCACCCAGGTCAAGCTCCTGTTCTCGGGGGTATAGGGACGATTGCATTTCGCACAAATACCTGAGTAGTACACTTCATCGGTGGAGACGTGGAAATAGTCGACCCCCTGAGTCGCCTGAATGATGTCTTCATACAACGAGAAAATTAGCTCGTAAGTCTCTTCATCGCACATGCATGCCTGGTAGTCGCTTCCATCGGCACGTAGATGAGCATACTCCGGGTGCTTCAGGACCCACTGAAAAGGAGCGGGAGCTTGAATATTGGGAACGATCTGGATGAACCGCTTTAATCCATAGTCGACAATTTCCTGCAGTTGCCTGCTGGTGAAAGCCCCCGGGACACCGATAACTGGGTGACTGGGAAACTGAAACTTATCCCAGACTTCAAAACTTATCATGTTGACTTTGAATCGGGCGGCCCAGTCGAGATAATTCTTGAGAGTATTGATGTGGTCCTGATGGTTCTTGGTATCCCAGTGTAGAAACCTCAGCTCATAGCTAGGCCAGTCTCTAATTTCGATCTCAGGTACAACGATTTGACCTTGGGTTCCTCTCTTCAACAGTTGCAGAAGTGTCTGCACTCCATAGAACAAGCCTTGATCGCTATTGCCGATGATTTCGATTGCGTCGGGTTTGATCTTAAGGAAGTAAGCCTGTTGATCGATGGCAGGAGTTTGACCAGTTTGAACAGTTTCGGCACGAACTGCTAAGCGCATGCTCCGACTGTTTGCCGTTCCCTCAGAGAGCTTAAGTCCCCAAAACCCCGCCAAATCACCCGTCAGCATTTCAATGGCGATGTGATCATTCTTGAGTTCTCCACCGCAGCAGACCCAAGTCTGGTCGATCTCGATATCTGCAGCTCCCACGCTCACCTCTCGAGGCGTCGGAATTACCGGATATCCCCTGAGCCGAAGTTCGGTGGGTAAGGGTTCCCCTATGATCGGTTGGAAGAGAAAGAAGCTGATGAGTAGAAACGCATGAGTGATACAAAACTTTTTCATGACATCACCTTACCTGAAACTTGAGAAGTGTCTTGGTAACTCAGTTGACTCTGATTTTTCTGTACATGCCCGGTTCAACCGGCAGTATCTCTTCAATCCAACCCGCTATCCGCTCACGCAAGCTGGAGACATACTTTCGGTTTTGCAGCTGCTACAGGCCCATCTTGATAGCCTGTCATTTCAGTAGAACCTGCGAAGTAGCTAACCGTCTCCGGTTGAGTAAGCCTAAATATGACTCCTTGGCCCGCAACATAGGCGTCGCCTGGTCCGAGAAAACACATCCTCCCGGGACCTGCTGGATGAGCAAGACCAGCCTGCAACCTGGGGCCTTGAACCGGACCTCCGGGATTTAGAGCTCCGGCGTAAACCTCGCCCCACCAACCTTCCACATCATCAACGAAAATGACATGCTCTCGAACTTCTTGAAAAGCATGAATATGATTCAGAGATGCTGCCATCAGTGGGCACAAGAAGAATCCAAGAACAGGCCTCAAAACACGTCTCTTCATGATTAACCCGCAAGCCCAGGTTCAAAGGTATTCATCGGATCTGGACTACATTTTTGTCGGCAGCGGTTGTTTCCTTTCACCAGAAATCCACCTCCGGCTGAAGGTAAAAGAGGAAATAGGGCGTACTACGCAGGCCCAAAGCCGTGTTCTTGACTGGATGGTCGAAGACCACATCTCGTTCGATCATTTGGATCCCGTAATCGAGATATCTCCGGTCGCCAGTTCTGGAAAAGAGAAATCCGCACGCATGGGCCAGATTGGAGGTCCGGACCTCCTCGGCCATCAAATAGTCAATGGCCCGCTGGATCATGGGTGGTATTGATTCATCACCTGATACCTCATAGTAGGAGCGCAGTCCTTCCAAAGCGATACCGAACTGAAACCGAGCTCCTCTAGAAGGCGTGAACGCTCCCTGATACTTCTCCTGTACTCTCTTTCCCGCCTCGATAATCGGGCGGCAACGATCCAAATACTTCTTTTCTCCTGTCAGTTCGTAACCGGCAAGTAAGGTCAGCAGCTGGTGTCCGGGGCCCCTCGGCTGATTGTATGATTCATCTGCTCTTTGGTATCGGAAAGCGTAATCCAGACCCTTGCGAGCCGAGTCCAAAGCGTGTGGATCGCCTGTCAGTAGGTACTTCTCGAAGAGGCTCTGAGTCTTGTGGTGATTAAAGGTGTTGGAGACGTATACCTTGGCGGCCGTGTAATGGTTGTTTCTTCCTGGATCCATACGAACGTGGTCGGTGGGTGGACAATACCGATTACTCCCGATGAACATTGGATCGGGGTCATAGTGAACCATATGAATGTCCGCTAGATGCCGGCTGTGCTCAACAAAGTAGTCGAAGTAATCCCAACGGCCGGTCAAGAGGAAATGAAGAAGAGAGGCGTGTGGGAAATCATAGTAGTTACCGGCCCAGGCAAGATTCCTTGGCTCCGCATTGCCCTTCTCCCATGCCCAGTGAAGGCCGTCTCCGAAGTCCAGCCATCCGTAAGCATCTCGATAAATGCCCCTTAGTTGGCGGCCATCGCGGGCCTGCTTGAGATGATCGAAGTTAGCTTTCCACCAGGAGAGATATCTCTGGACCAAAGGCCAGTTTTCTCCAAAAAGCTCTGGATCGGCGTCAACCAGTCTGCCAAATGCACCGGTATCTCGCGTATACCATCTGACAGGTGCCATCGCTTGGAGGGGTTTCTGGAAACCGGCAAAAATATTCCGGAGTCGTCTTTCGTCCTCCGCTGCAGAATGGAAGTAGAACAGTAAGTCATGGGTCCGAGAGACCCCGGTGTAGATATCCAGCGGCTGATGCATTTCCGGATAGAGACCTACGCGCAGATTCCCTCCGCCATCCACTTGCAGGACTTTGGGGTGTAACTGCCAGAACCAGCGGACTCCGGCAGCAACTCCGCCTCTTTGTCCGGTGGCATCGATCCAGCCGGTCGAGAGGGGTTTGGTGCTCTTACCTCGTCCCTTTCCGTTCAACACCCCACCCACCCGGTACTCATCCGAGTCTTTCTGGTAGATCCAAGCCACTTCCTCACTCCGAAGCTGTGCCTGATAGATCTGTTGGTCACCTCCCAGAAGGACACGAGGCTCGGGCAGGGCTGTCGGTATTTCCCATTGCAGGGCATCCATTGCAACATGATCCTCTCGGGCAGGTCCTACGGTATTGAATACCGTAACCTGACATTCGACACGGGATAGGCCTGCATAGGCAGTGAGGCGGCAGAGATAGTCGAAGCCGTCCTTGCCCCCAATCGCTTTCAGTGTTCCTTCCGCTTTTATCCTCACGTAGAGAGGGGTTCGCTTCTCAATCTCCACCTGGCTGGTATTGTCCAGACTGCTGCGATAGATCTCTCCAGCAGCTTTCATCACCAATCCACCTTCGTGGTTTCTCACTAATTGCTCGCCGTGCAGCCAGGCCTCTGCTATGCCGTTGAAGCCCTTTTTCCGGACGGTGAATGTTAGCGGTCCCGTAGCTATTTCGATTTGATTGCCGCTCTCATCAACCTGCAACTTAGTATCGGTAGAGCTTGGTGTCTCTTTCCTGACCAGCGTAAACTTCTGCTGGCTGTTCGCCGAAAGACTGGTCTGAAAATGGAGGTGGATCCATTTGAGACTATTGTCTTTCCACCAGCGATTCACCGCTTGAATCTCCACGCTCAGTGGATTTCCCTTTTGGTCAAGTAGCTGTAACTCGCTCGGACTCTTGATCCGACCGAGTGGTAGAGGAACGCCACCTGTAACCGGCTCCGCCTCCCGATCCACGCTCGCCCTCTCCTTAATAGTGAGTTCTACCAGGGGCTGGGGCTTCGCTGAAACTGAAAGAGTGAGTATAAGAAGGGTGCCGAACAAAAGCGGGATTTTCACCATATCTTGTGGCTTTCCATCTTAGGGTAAATCGGGTCGGGATGTGAGTCAACAATCCGCCCCTTGACAAGTGGTGCCGGGGAGTTTATTGCTATCACCATTCGTTCTTGGAGAATCTTCATGGAGCTTTCGAAAGGAGCAGAAGTGGGAATCAAGAAAAGTGGAGCAACTCGTCGTGATTTCTTTCGACAGAGTGCCGTTGCGGCCGCCGTCGCGCCTGCTGTGCTGGGTTTAGGGGGAAAAGCCTTCGG
>JAUVSF010000639.1 GCA_030597245.1 Acidobacteriota bacterium | reverse complement strand
GGGTTATCCGAGGGAACACCAGTCATCGTAGGGACTGTGGATGCGGCAGCCGAAGCGGTTAGTGTCGGCTCCATTTCTCCCGGATGCATGATGCTCATGTATGGCTCCACGGCTTTCATGATCTTGGTAACTGAACGGCCACTAACCGATCAACGGGTCTGGTCGGCCCCTTTTCTGTTTCCGGGCACCTTTGCCCTGATGGCCGGAATGGCGACCAGCGGAACCCTGACGCGCTGGTTCCGAGACAATTTGGCCCGTGATCTGCTGAAGGTTGAAGTGGAAGGAGGCAAATCTGCGTTCGAGGCGTTGGCGAACGAAGCATCACGCGTTCCGGCTGGTGCCGAGGGACTCGTCATACTTCCTTACTTCAGTGGCGAGCGGACCCCGATTAACGATACTCGGGCTCGGGGCGTATTCTTCGGCCTGACCCTTAACCATACGAGAGCTCACCTGTACCGGGCCGTCCTGGAAGCGGTCGGATACGGGATTCGTCACCACCTCGATGTCTTTACTGAGATGGGAGCCGACGTGCAGAGCATTCGTGCAGTTGGTGGGGGGGTCAAGAATCCACTATGGCTCCAGATTGTCAGTGATATTTGCCGAGTGCCCCAGGAAACCTCGAAGATCTCAGTGGGCGCTTGCTCCGGCGCTGCGTTTTTGGCGGGGCTCGGCGTGGGAGCGGTCCGAGACGCTCAAGACATCGATTCTTGGGTTCAGCCTGACGATGTTGTCTCACCCCAGGACAAGTATTCGGATCTGTACGGGAATCAGTACCGTCAGTACCGGGAACTCTATACCCGAACCTGTCCTCTGATGCATGAAGCAGATGAATCGGGGCTCGATACCCGCTAACCGGGGCAATTTAACGATTCGCCACGAAGATGCCGGATGCCGGATCCCAGATGCCGGAGGACAGGTCTTGGAGGAAGATGGCCTTCCAGGCCGTCACCCCAGACTGACATGACAAGCTGGAAGCTTATCTTCCGTACGTCGACTGTTTTGTGTGATTCTGAGCCTTAGGATTCCGGACCGGGGAGGCTTCATGTGGTCGTCCAAAACGTCGCCGCGCAACCAAGTGAAATACGTGGGCTAACCTTTGGTTGCCTGGACGTCGTATGCTATAAGAACGGGCGAGCGGAGTGAGTCTTCACTTCGAGAGTTGTTACAAGTTGCCTACGAGTACGGACCGCGCACACTAGCCTGGTAGCGGACAGTTGAAGGAGTCAAAGGATGAACGGTTGGAAACGGTTTTCCATAGTTTTCGGGCTTACTTTCTCGGTAATGGCCGTTTGTGCAGGCGGGTATGCGGCGAAGCAGCCCGCTACCGGGAGCCAGAAGAGTGATGGAGGTGAAGCTGAGACCGTTCTTTTCGGAGGCAAATATGGAAAACTCTCACCCAAGCAGCGTGAACTGGTGGACACGTGGTACCGGGAATTCGATGCGATCATGGGTGGGCAACACGATCCCGAAGAATCCTACGATACAAGGATTCCTCTTTCGGCGCGAACCACTTTTGAGGCCGTGACGCATGCTCTCATGAATACCGAACTGACCGACAACAGCGGTCAGTCTTTGGGGACTCCGCTGGATCTGATCGAAGTAGTGGAGATGGTGCGAGGCGCCATCCCTAAAGCTCGAGGCGATCTCCAGTTTCGAATCTATGTGGTCCTCAAACCGGGTGCCCTGGACATCCTGGAAAAGAGCCAAGAGTTTAAAAGGGGTCACGACAATACCCACTACCACAAGGACTACCCGATCAACTATCGCCAAAAGGGAACTCCCTCCATTCAATTCTCGATTGCCAAGAGCCTGGAGAGAGCGGACATTGATGTGGATTACCGATCCTCGTCTTTTCCTAAAGTCCTTTTTGACGGGCACTTGACCGCAGGCAATTCCGATGTGCGAGCCGGCAACAACCAAGAGGTCCACGTTGGTCGGTGGCAGGGATTCAGCGGCTGGTGGAGAAACCTGTTCGGTCTGCCGATCAGTCCAGACTACGAATTGGAAACCTTCGACACCGACTACCAGATACCAGTCGCGCCCAAGGTATCCGGCAGGGAGAGTGTGATCGTCGCGATACACGACTTCCTGGAGACGTGGCTGGTTGACCAGAATCCTGCACATGCACTCGCGTATTTTGATCCGGCCGCCTTCGACTGCGTACTGACTCTTCACGGGAAAGTGGAAGCGAAGAACTCAAACATGGCTCCTATCCAGATCCTGCATGAGATGGAGGTGACGAACCAGATCATTGGCCAGGTGACTGACCTCGACAAGGTCATCGCGCCAGTCTTTTCGAGGTATCGCGGTTTGGCATTGACCTCTCACACCTACAATACGATGTTCTCTCTCTACCCTTTGTCTCGCGAAGTCGCTGGTCGCTATACGTGCCCCTCGCCTGGTGGTTATAAGACTGTCGAGCTCTCTGAAGAGAAGAGACCCTATTACAGATCATTGTTCCGATTCATTAGTCCCCAGGGAGAAGGTCATCAAATGAGTATGGTGTGGGCTAAAGAGTCTGGCTATTGGAAGATTGTCTCCTTTCACGCTGGAGAAAATGCTCATCAAGAGGGAATTCCCGACATCCGCCCCACGTCGTCCGACCAGGTTCTGGCGTCACCTATTCACCCTACCGGCAACCCGGAGCTAGTGAAGATCGTCGACAGTTTTGTCTCGAGCTGTTTTGTGGAACGAGATTTTGACACCTTCATGACGTACTTTTCAGAGCATTGCCATGACTGCGCGAACCTCTATTTGGACGAGGGCGCCGAAGCGAACCAGACGCCCGAAAGCGCCAGGAAGCAGATCCTCGACGAAGCGAGACAAATTGCTGAAAGCGTTCCGCAGAGCGAGCACCTGGAGGATATGATTGTAGGAATTAGACCCTGGAACCCTGAACTTCAAGTCATCACGCATCCTCATGAAAGGGCGTACATGTTGGCAAAGGTCTCTGGGGATCTGGGCGAACGCCTTTTGTGCCAAAAGCATGTCGAGCATCCT
>JAUVSF010000010.1 GCA_030597245.1 Acidobacteriota bacterium | reverse complement strand
TACCAGATGCCAGATGCCGGATGCCTATTCCCCCGGTGCGTTTCCAGAGTCCCGCCTTGCGGGACGACCTGCGCAGAGCACAGGGCGCGGGCCCTGGGATAACAGCGCCAACCTCACCGGAGTCCCGCCCCGCCGGCCGGCATCGATCTTGCGCCTCGGCCTTCTTTCAACGTCATGGACAGGATAGAGCATCCGGAGCCTGTCTTATCCGCTCGTCCTTTTCCGTCAGGCTCCCCAGGTCACCATCGGCGTTTCTGTCGAGTTCGGGGTGAATTCGACTTGGCACCTTCCCCTCACAACCGTTTTCCAACACCTTACAGCCGTTTGCTGGGGTAAACTCCTTCGCTCACCTCTGGCAACCCGCTCTGCGACTGCGTTTCCCCACAGCGCGATTGGCTAGAAACACGGCTTCAGGGGCTGTCGAGATCCCGGCGCAGTCAGGTTATTACCACCATCCCGACTGTGATGGGACGGTCTGACATGGGGACGCCCCTACTGTGGCGGAACTCGTTGGAGCTTGGCTTTTTCGGTTTGAGGAACTGGTCCTGTAGAAACGGTCTGGCCGCAATCACCTGTTACTGCCGGCTGGACAAGTGACTCCCAACTCGCCATACGCGTCCGTCAACCGCTTGGTCAATGCCCCCAATGAGGCTCTTTCGATGGCCGCTCGAATCTCGGTCATCAACTCCATATAAAAATAGAGATTGTGAAACGTATTGAGGATGCTGGAGAGGATCTCTCCTGAAATGTAGAGGTGCCTCAGATAGGCTCTCGAGTATTTCTGACAGACAAAACAGCTACACGACTCGTCAAGAGGCCCCCTGTCTTCCCGATAGCACGTATTCTTAATTCGGATCAAACCTCGCCACGTGAATAATGTACCGTTCCTCGCATTTCGAGTAGGCAGAACGCAGTCGAACATATCGAACCCGTTCTGCACAGCCAGAACGAGATCGACAGGAGTCCCGACTCCCATCAGGTAATGCGGAAGTTCCTCAGGCAGTTGGTCGTTCAACTGAGACAAGAGGTCATGCATTACAGGCTTCGGCTCTCCCACGCTGAATCCACCGAATGCAAGTCCTGGGAAGTCCATCTGAAGTATGCGGGAAAGACTCTCCAAGCGCAGGTCGCCGTAAACACTGCCCTGAACGATCCCGAACAGCGCTTGCCGGCTACCCTCCCAGACCGCCCGACATCTGACGGCCCAGTCCATCGACCGTTCCATCGAGGCGCGGGCTTCGGCATGACTCACCGGATAGGGGGTACAGTCATCAAACGCCATGATGATGTCGGCCCCCAAATCTTCTTGTGCCTGAATCGACCTCTCTGGTGAGAAAAAGTGCCGACTGCCATCGAGATGCGATCTGAACTCAACACCTTCATCGGAGATCTTATTAAGTTCCCGGTGGCTGAAAACCTGGTATCCGCCGCTGTCCGTCAATATCGGCCCATCCCAGGAAATGAACTCATGCAGCCCTCCCAAGCTCCTCACCAAGTCCGATCCCGGCCGCAGATACAGATGGTAGGTGTTTGCGAGAATCACCTGGGTCTCTAATTGGGCCAAAAACTCGTGGGGAGTAGCCTTCACCGTTCCAGCGGTGCCAACAGGCATGAAAACCGGCGTCTGGATAGTGCCATGCGGAGTCTTCAATACCCCGACGCGGGCCCGCGATTCACGTTCTTTGTGAAGGACTTCGAACGAGATCATGAGTTAGGTATCTTTAGACCACCAAGCGATACAGATTCTCACTGTCCACCAGGTAGAGCGTTCTCTGGGGATACCAGTAGGCGAGGCCGACCAGCATTGGCGAGGTGATCGTCAACTCGGGAGTTCGCCCCTCGAAGGTGTAAACGCCTTTGAGCCCTTTGTAGGAGCCCGTCACCTGCAACTTTCCGTCAGGATCAAAGGCAAGGCCCTGAGGGCGTCCAAAACCCTTGAAGAAGACCTCCACGGTACCATCTCTACTGATTTGGTAAATCGAATCCTGAGTAGCCAGGGTCGGACCTGTTACGTAGAGAACATCATCCGGACCGACGGTCAGGTGGTAGGCAGAAACGCTGGGCTCAAGCTCGCAGAACATCGAGACTTCTTTGTCGGGAGAGACCTTGTAAATGATCCCACTGCGATCCCCGACAAAAAGATTGCCGCCCGAGTCAAATGCGATCCCACTGGCGATTCCAAGACCGTCCACGAATTTCTCAACCTGTTTGTCGAAAGAAGATCGATACACGGTCCCACTGTGCCGGCTCGAAATGTAGAGGAACTGGTCAGGCCCAATGGCAAGGCCCGTTGGATTCGTTATGTCAGCCAGAAAGGGTTCTTTTTCGCCCTCCGGTGTCACCTTAAACACACTGAATGGCACTCTCTCTCCGCGGGTTCCGCTGTATGTGACGAAAACGTTACCACTCTCATCGACGACAGGATTAGCCACGGGATGAAGCTCACTGGCAATGGTTTTACCTACCTGCAGGGTCGTCGAACAGTCGCCGGCTTGAGAATGCAGGGCCACCCGATCCCCGTCGCCCTCCGGCACACAAATCGTGACGAAGCGAGTCGAGGCTGCCAGAATGTTTGCCTCAGTCCCACCAACTTCAACTGAAATTCCATCAATCTCACCCAACCCAGCTATCTCAAACCTAACGACTCCGCCCGGCAAAGCTTTCAAGGGTCGGGTTGCCCTAATCCTCATGGATGACCACTATAACACGCCCACGAGCTTGTTCCGGTCGCGGTTTCCACCTCTTTTCACCTCGTATGAACCCCCACCCCTATTGGCCACGGAGCCCGGACAATCCCGCTCGAAGACACGTGTTAGACTGGTTGATTGACCTATGGCGAAGAGGGACTCCAGTGAGGGATTCATCGAGATTTTCGGAGCCTCACAAAACAATCTTAAAGACATTGACGTCAAGATCCCCATTAACACTTTGACGGTGGTGACAGGGGTCAGTGGTTCGGGGAAATCCAGCCTCGCCTTCGATACCCTTTACGCCGAGGGCCAGCGCCGTTACGTCGAATCAATGTCAGCTTATGCCCGACAGTTTCTTGAGAGGATTCGCAAGCCCTCGGTTCGCGAGATTCGCGGCATCAGTCCCGCGGTAGCTATCAAGCAGAAGAACACCACGCGTAATCCCCGCTCGACAGTCGGCACGGTCACTGAGATCTACGATTTCCTTCGCCTGCTTTACGCCAGAGCCGGCTTGGTCCTCTGTAGAAACTGTGGGCGCGAAGTGCGTCGGGACTCAGCAGACCACATCGTGGATGAGCTTGTGGAACGGGCTTCCGGCACTCGTGCGTACATCACTTTTCCGCTGGCCGGTAGCTCCCTTGATTTGAGCAGAGAAACAGACGCACCCCCCGAACAGATCATCGAGAACCTTCTCAAACAAGGATTCCGCCGCTTGATTCCCCAGCTGGAGAAACCCTCGGAGATCATTACCCTACCGGAGGCTGAGCCTGCACTCCTCAAGAAGTTGCTCAGCTTCAGCGTACTTGTGGATCGCCTGATAATTGATCGGTCGAATGTGGAGCGACTCACTGATTCTCTGGAACTCTCTTCTGCGGAGGGCAATGGGGTGTTGGATGTAGTGTTGCTCGGCGAAGGAGAAGAGAATGGACTGTCGATTCACCGATACAGCGAGCGATTTGAGTGCCAGGTCTGCGCAATTCCTTACGACCCCCCGGAACCTCAGCTCTTTTCATTCAATAATCCCTACGGCGCTTGTCCAACTTGCCACGGCTTCGGAAGCACCGTTGATCTCGACCGAGACCTGATCATCCCCGACACCCGAAAGACCTTGCGCGACGGCCCGATAGACCCTTTCACAAAGCCCAGGTATCGAAAGTACCAGAGACGACTGCTCGAGTACGCCGAACGAACCAACACTCCCCTCGACGTCCCATTTGAAGAGCTGCCGGCTCAGTTCCAGGAAGCAGTGTGGTATGGGAATAAGGGATTTTCGGGCGTTAAGGGTTTCTTCGACCGTCTTTCCCGAAAAAAATACAAGATGCACATTCGCATCTTTATCAGCCGTTACAGGGGGTACTCCCGCTGCTACGACTGTAACGGAGAGCGGTTGCGGGCATCCGCCCGAGACGTTTACCTCGGAGACAAGCGCATCACACAGCTGTCGCGGATGACGATTTCCGAAGCGAGGAGTTTCTTTGACCTGCTCGAGTTGAGACCAGACCAGGCGAGCGTGGCTCATGGGTTGATTGTCGAAATCGCGAAACGACTGGATTTTCTGATCCAGGTAGGATTGGATTACCTGACCCTGGATCGCATCACTTCGACACTCAGTGGCGGTGAAATGCAGCGCATCCATTTGGCAGCTTCTCTCGGTTCTTGTCTCTCGGGTACTCTTTACGTCCTCGACGAACCATCGATTGGCCTTCATGTCAGAGACCAGCAGCGGCTGATAAATATCCTGAAACGTCTACGTGATCTCGGAAACACGATGGTGGTAGTCGAACACGAGAAGGAGATCATCAACTCAGCCAACTACATTATCGATATGGGACCGGGGCCGGGTGAACTTGGAGGCCACGTGGTTTTTGACGGAGACGTGGAATCTCTGAAGAGATCACAGGATTCTTTGACCGGAAAGTACCTGAGAGGCGAGATCAGTATCCCGGTACCGGTATTCAGACGTCCACTCAATAAGGGCTTCCTCACCGTCAGAGGCGCGAAACAAAACAATCTAAAGGATCTGACGCTGCAGATTCCCCTGGGAGGAATGGTTTGTGTAACAGGGGTTTCGGGATCCGGAAAGTCCACGTTAGTCCATGACATCCTGTTCGCGGGAATCAAGAAGCTCCGTGGCGAGTGGAATGGACCGATAGGCCAATTCGATGAAATCGAGGGATGGGACCGCCTCAGCGACGCCCTGCTGGTCGATCAGACACCCATCGGGAAGACCCCTCGTTCGAACCCCGTCACCTATATCAAAGCTTTCGACGAGATTCGCAGACTCTTTGCGTCGCTGAGGGAGGCGCACGCCAGAAACCTGACTCCTTCTCACTTCTCCTTCAACCTTCCAGGCGGGCGCTGCGAAACTTGCCGAGGATCAGGCGCCGTCATCGTTGAGATGCAGTTTCTGGCCGACGTTGAACTTGAGTGCGAGGAATGCAAAGGCACGCGCTATCAGAAGAGGACCCTCGAGGTCACTTACAAAGGAAAGAACATTCATGACGTCCTCAACTTGACGGTTACGGAGGCCCTGGAGTTCTTCAGCGACCCCAACACCCTGATTCGAAAGCTCAAGGTCCTTGCCGATGTTGGACTCGGATATCTCCGACTCGGCCAATCAGCTACTACTCTTTCCGGGGGCGAAGCACAGCGAATCAAGCTCGCTGCCTATCTTTCCAAGAAAACTGCGGACCATCCTCTTTTCATTTTTGATGAACCGACTACCGGCCTTCATTTCGATGATATCGGCAAACTGCTCAAGGCCTTTGACAAGCTCTTGGCGCGCGGAGCAAGTGTCATAGTAATCGAGCACAACCTGGATATGATCAAGTGCGCTGACTGGATCATTGATCTTGGACCTGAAGGCGGGGAACGCGGGGGAGAGTTGGTGGCAGCTGGAAGACCAGAGGAAGTGGCCCAGTGCGCCAGTTCATATACAGGACGCTACCTAAGAGAGTATCTGGAAGTTCAGGACGAATAACGGACATTCGAAGCTCGAGGCTCGAAGCTCGATTTTCGAAACAAATCTCAAACTCGAATATCTAAGGACCAAAACAGTCTATCGCTGATAAAGTTTTTAGAATTAGATATTTTAGTGCGTGTAGACCTTAGACGCTGCAATTCCGAGCTTGTTTCGAGCTTGGCTGTTGCGGATTGAGTAACAGCTCTCTACTCAAGATCCCGTTGGCAGCGGGTTATCGACCTGGCTTTTCCGGTGATGTCATCGACGTCGAGGACAACTCCACAAAGCCTGGGGTTCTGCGCAGCCGGCTCAAACCGTGTACGGAGTCCCGTGAGGAAACGAGCCAATGATTCTTCGACTCTCATTCCAATTACAGACTCATACGAACCAGTCATACCAACATCGGTCACGTAGGCGGTACCGTCCGGCAAGATCCGAGTGTCGGCGGTGGGTATGTGGGTGTGGGTACCGAGAACAGCTGTCACCTTCCCGTCAAGAAACCAACCGAGCGCCATCTTCTCAGATGTCGCTTCCGCGTGGAGATCAACGATCACCACATGGGCTTGCTCACGGAGCCTTGGAAGGTGTTGCTCCGTGAATCGAAAAGGGCAGTCGATCATGGGCATAAAGACCCGACCCTGAACGTTGACTACGGCAACCCTGATCCCGTCGTAACTTTCACCCACGTAACTGCATCTGCCCGGCACACCAGGAGGATAATTGCCCGGCCTGAGCAGACGAGGTTCCTGGTCAAGGTACTGGACTGATTCCTTCTTGTCCCAGATATGATTTCCTGACGTCATCACATCGACGCCAAGTCCAAGGATCTGCTCCGCGATCAGCGACGTTATTCCAAAACCCCCGGCAGCGTTTTCGACATTGACGATCGTGAAATCAATACCGTATTCCTCCTTAAGTTCAGGCAACTTCTCTCGCAGGACTCGCCTGCCCCCCCGACCTACAATGTCTCCAACAAAAAGAATCTTCAAACTCCGACTGCCTTTCCTTCTCCCTTTCCCCTGTCCTTGCCCCTCTCTGTCTGGAACGAGCTCTCAGGAGTCCAGCGGTCTACTTGGCATAATCAACTACGCGCATCTCACGAATCACCGTGACCTTGACCTGTCCCGGGTACTCGAGATCCTTCTCAATGCGCTTGGCAATGTCTTTGCTCAGCCAGTAGGCCTGTTCATCAGAGACTTTGGAACTCTCCACAATAACCCGAATCTCACGGCCTGCCTGCAGCGCAAAAGCCTTGGCCACACCTGAAAACGAGCCCGCCAGTTCCTCGAGCTTTTCCAAACGCCGGATGTAATTCTCGAGGACTTCACGACGAGCTCCTGGCCGGGCCGCTGAGATCGCGTCGGCGGCCTGCACGAGGACAGCCTCCGTAGTCTTAAACTCAACATCAAAATGGTGGGCCTCGATGGTGTGCATCACCTCTTCGCTCTCGCCATACTTCCTTGCAATCTCAACGCCCAATTGAAGATGGGTCCCCTCCATATCGCGATCGACGGCCTTCCCTATGTCGTGTAACAGACCGCCTCTTTTCGCCACATTCACGTCCGCACCAATCTCTCGTGCCATGATGCCGGCAATATAGGCCACATCCCGACTGTGATTAAGGACGTTTTGTCCGTAGCTCGTCCGGTACTTAAGGCGCCCCAGCAGCTGAAGAAGCCCCGCATCGAAGTTGTGGATGCCCAGTTCAAAGGCGACCTGCTCTCCTTCCTCTAAGAGCTTGGTTTCGATTTCACTCTCCATCTTCGAAACGACTTCTTCAATCCGGGCCGGATGGATCCGGCCGTCACGGATGAGGCGCTCGATCGACAGCTTTGCAATCTCCCTTCGAAGCGGATCGAACCCTGAGAGGATAACCGCCTCCGGGGTATCATCCACGATCAGGTCGACACCCGTAGCCTGCTCAAGTGCTCTTATATTCCTGCCTTCCCGACCGATAATCCGTCCCTTCATTTCGTCGGAAGGAAGGTCAACCACGGAAACGCTCGATTCAACGATATGCTCTGCAGCACATCGCTGAATCGCTTGACTGATGATCTTGCGGGCCTCAACTGCAGATTTCTGCACGGTCTCTTCTTCTATTCTTTTCGCCAGCATGGCGGCATCACGCATCGCTTCACTTTCGACGTTCTGGATCAACACCTTCTTGGCGTCCTCGGACGTCATTCCAGCCACCGACTCCAGCCTTCGAGTTTGCTCCTCGACCAACTGTTTCACCTCGGAGCGAGCTTCCTCAACCTGCGTCTCTCTCCGTTTAAGGGATCTTACTCTCTGGTCGATCTCCCTCCGTTTCCGATCGATCCGGCGTATTTCGTGCTGGAGCCCTTGTTCCTTCTCCTGTAACGTCTTCTCTAAGTCGGCTGCCTTGAGTCGTTGATCCTGGATTTCTCTCTCTGCTGCCACACGCCAGTTGAATATTTCATCTTTGGCTTCCAGTAGCCGTTCTTTCTTCAGGTGCTCGGTATCTCTTAAAGCTGCATCCTTCAACTCCGCTGTCTGTTTCTCAACTTCACGTATCCTCCTGTTAACAACGCGAATTCTGATGAGATACCAGACAAGAAGAACCGCAGCCGCAAAGGCTGTATAAAACAGATACTCCATTTGACGAATCCCCCGACTTTCTATAAATGCGGTCGTTGGAAGGAATGTCCGGTGAGGCAGTGATGACCCCCGCTCTGCCGTGTGACTCGCTGAAATGAACCTGGCATAGCCAGGTGGGTTCTCTACCCGCCTTCCCACGAGAAGGAAGGACCCGAGATCCCGTTTCTTGAGTGTTGGCTCAATTACAACTTATCATCACGAGCATCGCAGGGGATCAGTCTTCATATTGTAACCTATTTTGGCGCTTCAGGGTGACTCGACCTGGCTAAGTTCTCGAGACAGGACGCCAAGCGAGCATTCTGTTCATCAATCCCTGTTTCCAGCCTTCCGAGCTTCTCCTGGACAGCTAACAATTCATCGGCGATATTCAATGCCGCCAAAATGGCCACCTTCAAAGAATCCACGGTAGGTGTCAGCTGTGAGATCTCCAACATTCTTTCATCAACCAGGTGGGCAAGACGTTCCACGTAATCAGAATCGTCTGCTCTCATATCGTAAGTCTGGTTGAAAATCTTGACTCTAGTGACCCCTCCCGATTCAATACTCATCTCCACTAAACCCTATAGAACCGCGTCCTTTGCCGGCTGTTCGAGGCTTGAGACATGCTCTCGAATCCGATCGACGCGTGATCGTATTTCCAAACGTTCCTGCCTTAGACTCTTGATTTCCTGACTTGTCGCCAAGTTTTTCTCTCTGAGTTCCTCCAACTGCTCCAGTAGCGTTTCGAGTTTTTGACTTAACTGTGCATTCTCACGCTCGAGCCCTTCGAAGTTCTCAACCAGGAGATCAACGTATCTTCCAAGTTGTTCCAGCGGATTATCGGACACAACCTTCCTCGAACTCCGGACCGAAGGCCAGCCGAGAACTATACCTCCGTCCCATCTGACCCGCAGTCAATGCACCGCGCGTTCAAGAGGTTCGCGCCACTAGCGCTGCTCGATCGAGAACTTCTGCTTCAGAGCAGCAACCACCCCTTCAAAACGCTCATTGACCTCTTCCTGGGTCAACGTGCGTGAAGGTGCTACGAACGTTACGCGCACAGTTAAGCTAATTTTTCCTTGGGGAAGACGCGAGCCTTGATAGAGATCGATCAATCGAAAGTCTTTCAGTTCAGCGATCTGAAGAGCCTGAACTGCTAGATCTATTGTACTGAACGAAATGGCCCTGTCAAGCACGAACGAGAGGTCCCTTTCTACGGATGGGAATCTCGGCAACGGCTTATACTCAGGTTCCATGAGGCGCTGAGAGTAGACTTCTTCCAACGAAAACTCGGAAAGAAAAACCGCTTTCGGAAACTTGAAGGTTTCTATCAGCCGAGGGTGGAGGGAACCTAGAAACCCAATTCTGTTCCCCTTAAACAGCAACTCGGCCGCAATCCCTGGGTGAAGGAATGGAACATCACCGGTCTGCTGGAATTCGATGGGCTGTCGCAAATGCTTAAACAACTCCGCCACAATCCCTTTGAGATGGTAAAAGTCAAAAGGCTCCGATAGTTGATTCCAGAACGAACCATAGAACTCGCCCGTGGCGACAAGAGCCAGCCGCCTCTCTTCGTGAGCTTCATTCGAGGGAGAGTCTCCCGGGCGGAAAACTCTACCCGTTTCAAAAAGTCGGACGTTATCGACTCCATGGTTCAGGTTCTGCTTCACCGATTCAATCAAACCCGGGATCATGGTGGCTCGAAGATGCGTGTCCACTTCTGTGAGGGGGTTTGCTACAGGAACCAGGGGAGGGATTGTCTTGGTGAACACTGCTTCTCTGGCCGGTGTAGTGAAAACGTAGTTGACTGCTTCGAAGAAACCCGCACCCACCAACGTGGAAATCAGCAACCGATCAATCTTCTCTGTATCGGCGTATCGGCCCACCCCGGTAGCGGCGGGATAGTGAGAGGGGATCCGATCGTAACCATAATGGCGGGCCACCTCCTCGACCAGATCAGCTTCTAGCTCCACGTCCCGACGGAAGCTGGGCACCTCGACCCTAAACACGCCCTCCGTCTCCTCTTCAGGCTGAAACTCCAGGCAGGAAAAGATGGTCTGGACGTCTTCGGTCGGGACCGGCGTACCCAAAACCTGAGCGATACGCTTACCCCTAAGCGTCAGAACCTGTGGCTTTCTCTCAACAGGGTTCTCATCGATCACCGGGCTGACACATGTTCCACCGCTAATCTCAGCGATAAGGGAGCACGCCCGGTTCAGAGCTGAGACCTGCAAACCAGGATCACCTCCCCGCTCGAAACGATAAGAAGCCTCCGTACTAAGACCCAGCTTACGAGCGGTTCTCCGTATGGAAGAAGGTTCAAAATATGCGCTCTCAAGAAGAACAGTCTTGGAGGCTTCAGAAATCTCGCTGTCTGCGCCTCCCATTACACCGCCAATCGCAACCGGCTTATCTCCATCACAAATCAACAGCATTGAGTCATCGAGATGACGGACTGTCCCGTCCAACGTCTCCAGCCTCTCACCCTGCCTTCCCCGGCGGACAACGATCTTCGAATCAGCCAGCAAATGATAGTCGAACGCATGCAACGGTTGGCCGATCTCGAAAAGCACGAAGTTGGTAACATCCACAATGGCGTTAACGGGCCTCTGTCCGACTGATTCGAGGCGCTTCCTTAACCACTGGGGGGATTCACCGACGGCCACATCCGTCATTACTCGGGCTGCATACCTGGGACACAGATCTGAATCTTCAATCGAAACTTCAATCGGAAACCCTCCGGCCCTCGTCTGGTCATAGGGCAGAGGCAGAAAATCCGGCTTCTTCAGTTTCAATCGGAACTGAGCTGCCAGTTCTCTGGCAACGCCGAGGTGGTTAAGACAATCGACACGATTGGTGGTGACATCGACATCGAAGATGTAGTCGTCTTCGAACTCCTCAATAACATCGACCGCCAGGCCTACCATCGTCAAAGCGTTGCCGACGTCCTCAATTTCGAGTCCCAGAATGTCGATGTCAACGAATTCCTGGAGCCATTGGTAACTGATCTTCATGGTTCGAGTGAGTTCTTCCCCTTGTGTTGTTGAATGTTCCCTCTTTGACGCGCCGGAAACTAAGACAGAGCCGAGGCAGCTAGAATTGGCTCAAGAAACGGATATCGTTTTCAAAGAGGAGCCGCATATCATCGACCTGGTACTTCAGAATCGCAATTCGGTCAATACCCATACCCCACGCAAAGCCAGTATAACGTTCCGAATCATACCCGACCATTGAGAATACCCGGGGATGGACCATCCCGGCTCCTAACACTTCAATCCAGCCACTTCGTTTACAGACCCGACAGCCGTTTCCGCCGCAGAATATGCAACTGATATCTACTTCAGCCCCTGGTTCGACAAACGGAAAGTAACTTGGTCTGAGCCGAACACGGGTTTCTTCCGAAAAAAGCTCTCTGAAGAATACTTCGAGGGTGCCCTTGAGATCCGCAAGCGTAATCCCCTCGTCCACCACCAAACCTTCCATCTGATGGAACATCGGGCTATGGGTCGCGTCGACTGAATCCCTGCGGAAAACCCTGCCCGGGGCGATGATACGCAGCGGAGGCTGATGCTGCTCCATGGTGCGAATCTGGACCGGCGAAGTGTGAGTTCTCAGCAGCAGAGTGTCATTGATGTACAGCGTATCCTGATCGTCTCGTGCCGGGTGGCCCTTGGGAATGTTCAGAGCCTCGAAGTTGTAATGATCACTCTCGATCTCGGGACCCACGACAACCGTGTAACCCATCCGGACGAAGATGTCTTCCATCTCCCTCCAAACACGTCGTATCGGGTGGATTCCGCCTGTTTTGAAGTTGTAACCAGGCAGCGTCGTGTCGATCCGCTCCTCGCGCACCCGCGATTCGTCACGGCGCTTCTTCAGTTCCGTCTGACGAGTCTCGAGCGCTTTCAAGACCGCATTCTTCAGCTCATTCAGAACTCTTCCGGCTTCGGGGCGTTCACTGGGCGGGAACTGCCCCAGCTTGCGCATTTCAAGGGCAACGAGTCCACGCTGACGACCGAGATAGCTATCCCTGACCTCAGTCAAGCCCTCGAGGTTGGTGACCTTCTCAAGATCAAGCTGAAATGTATTCCAAAGGGGATGGGAAGACGACTCAGTATCGACCACCGTCTCAAGCTTCCAGAGCTTGTTGCGCCGTCTTGGCAAGCTGTCCAAAGCTTTCAAGATCACGAGCGGCGATATCGGCGAGCACCTTGCGATCCAGCTCGACTCCAGCCGCTTTCAACCCATGTATAAACTGGCTGTAGGAAAGATCAAACTGCCTGGCGGCAGCGTTGATGCGAATGATCCAGAGCCTCCGAAAGCTTCTCTTGCGCTGCCTTCGATCCCGATATGCATAGGCCAGGGAGCGCATTACCTGCTCTTTAGCGGCCTGATGAAGCTTGCTCTTGGTCCCCCAATAGCCTTTCGCCTGTCTCAGTATTTTCTTCCGGCGTTTAAGCCGTCTGTTTCCACGCTTTACTCTTGACATTTTCCAAACCCAGACTGACGGATCATATTTTCGACATTTGCTTAACTCGCTTCGTATCCGCCGAGGATACAGCGGTCCATCGAGCCAGATTTCGCTTTCGTTTCGAGCTCTTCTTGGTCAAGATATGGCTCGCATAGGCCTGACGCCTCTTGATTCTTCCCGAACCCGTCAACTTGAAACGTTTTGCTGCTGCTTTCTTCGTTTTCAACTTCGTTTTCAACTTCATTACAAACTACTCCCCGGACGGACAAGGGAGTGATTGTACCAGAAATGGCACGTTGCTTGGAAACCACCCCGTCAGGGCGGCCCTTTAGGAAAAGCTCTGCTTAGTCCTTAAGGGGCGCAAGGATCATGGTCATGGTATATCCCTCAAGCCTCGCGGGTCTCTCTACGATTGAGATGTCCGACAGATCAGCCTTGAGCTTCTCCAGAATCTGTCTCCCAATCTCCGGGTGGGTGACTTCGCGCCCTCGAAACATTACCGTCGCCTTGACCTTGTTCTGAGCCTTCAAGAACCGGGTGGCATGGTTCCGCTTGAACTCATAATCATGGACATCGATCTTGGGGCGGAACTTGACCTCTTTAACTTGAATGGTCTTTTGATGCTTCTTGGCCTCGTGAGCTTTCTTGCTCTGCTCGTAAAGATACTTGCCATAATCCATGATGCGGCAAACGGGTGGCCTTGCCGTTGGAGCCACCTCGACAAGGTCAAGTCCTTTGGCATCCGCCATCGGCCTTGCTTCATCCGGCGACATAACCCCCAACTGGTCGCCATCCTCATTGATCACCCTTATCTCACGGGCCCTGATCTGGTGATTTACTCTAACTCTCGGAATCGGCGGTCCTCCCCTCATAAAAGTCCTCTAAATCCTCTCATTGCTCAACGAACCCTTACACTACGGTCCTACGGCTTTCGTATCAACCAGTTCTTTCAATGTCTCAACAAACTCAGCACTCGAACTGGTCCCCTGGTCCCCCTGCTTGCGACTCCTTACTGAAACCGTGGTGTTTTCAACCTCACGGTCACCGACCACGAGCATAAAAGGAACCTTCTGCAGCTGCGCCTCTCGAATCTTGTAGCCAACCTTCTCATTTCGCAAGTCCGCATCCGCACGGAAACCCTGTTCCTTGATCTCCGACTCAACCTTTCGGGCATACTCATGGTGCCTGTCGCTAATCGGAATCACGACAGCCTGAACGGGCGCCAACCAAGCGGGAAACGCCCCTGCATAGTGCTCGATCAAAACACCCATAAACCGTTCCATCGAACCCAGGAGAGCCCGATGAATCATTATCACGTGATGGGACTTCGAATCTGCCCCAACGTAAGTAACTCCAAATCGCGTTGGAAGACTGAAGTCAAACTGGAAAGTGCTGAGTTGCCATGAACGCCCCAACGCGTCAATCAATTGGATATCAATTTTTGGACCATAGAAAGCTGCTTCACCTTCCGCTTTCTCGTAGTCCCAGCCTTTCTCCTGAAGTACATCGACCAGAACCTTCTCTGCTCTAGCCCAGTCTTCAGCGGTACCCGCATAATTCTTCTTCTTCTCAGGATCCCATACGGAAAGTATGACACTGTACTTGTCAAAGCCGAAGCTCTTCAAAATCTTTTCTGCCAGATCCAGCGTCATCATAACTTCTTGCTGAACTTGCTCGGGTCGACAGAAAATATGAGCATCGTCCTGAGTGAAACCTCTGACCCGGAGCATGCCGTGGAGGGTTCCAGATTTCTCGTACCGGTAAACGGTCCCAAACTCGGCCAACCGAATAGGCAAGTCCCGATAACTTCGAAGGTTGGACTTGTAAATCATGATGTGCCCAGGACAATTCATGGGCCTGAGAACATACTCTTCTTCGTCCACGGGCAGCGTGTACATATGTTCGCGGAAGTAGGAATAGTGCCCGGAGGTCTTCCAGAGATCGCTCTTCGCAATGTGCGGAGTGTACACAAACTGATAGCCGCTCTTTTCCAGCTCTTCTCTCAGGTAGGTCTCAATAACCCCTCGCACCACTGCACCTTTGGGATGCCAGAAGATCAACCCGGGCGCAACTTGTTGCTGAACCGAGAAAAGATCTAGATCTTTCCCTAGACGGCGATGGTCTCTTTTCTTAGCTTCCTCCAGGCGAGTTAGATATTCCTTCAACTCATCTTCGGAGAAGAAAGCCGTACCGTAGATTCGTTGCAGTTGCTCGCGGTTCTCGTCACCCTTCCAGTAGGAACCGGCGATCGAGAGCAGCTTAAATACTCCCAGTTCGGAACTGGAAGGAACGTGCGGCCCGAGGCAGAAATCGATCAAAGGTCCAAGGCGATAGCAGGACAGAACTTCTGTTTCCCGGTCCTCTATCAACTCTGTTTTGAGATGTTCGCCTCTCTCCCGAAAGAACTCAACCGCCTCATCTTTGTTGATGATGGAAGGCTCGAATGGAAGATCCTCAGCCCTGAGCTCCTCCATCTTCTCCTGGATTCTGCCAAGGTCCTCTTCGGTGAAGCGGTGCGGGGTCTGGAAATCGTAGTAGAAACCCTCGCTCGTAGCTGGTCCTATCCCCAGACTCACATCTGGGAACAGCTCCATTACCGCAAGGGCCATTAGATGAGAAGTGGAATGCCGAAGAATCTCCAGCGCCTCTTCCTGATTGGAAACTTCGGCGCGTGAACCGTCCCTATGGACTACCTGCATTGGAATCTCTTCCATAACCTCCCGAACCGATTCACGGCAAAAAAATGGTAGGTGCGAGCGGATTTGAACCGCTGACCTCTTCCGCGTCAAGGAAGCGCTCTCCCCCTGAGCTACGCACCTACTCTAGACTTAGCTTAATACAACCTCAAAATCGGTTAAAAGCTCTCGAAATCCCGCCTGGGCTCAGCTGGAGACGATCCCCGTGAATTCCGCAAATCAGCTGCCAGCTGTGACCCAAACCTGCACCTAGTTAATAGCGTCTTTCAACGCCTTGCCCGGTGAGAACTTCGCGACCTTCTTGGCAGGAATCTTGATCGGTTTGCCAGTCTGGGGGTTTCGTCCCTCTCGCGCCGATCTATGCGACGTAGAAAAAGTCCCGAACCCGACCAACGTCACCTTGTCGCCCTTCTTCAGAGCTCCCGTAACGTTTTCGACAACCGAATCAACTGCGGCCTGAGCCTCTGCCTTCGAAATCTTGGCATCTTTTGCAACTGCGTCTACAAGCTCCCCTTTGTTCATTTCTCCTCCTTACTAATTGGTTTCACATTTTGGTGTCATAGTCTACCAGATACTACGCTGCTTTCTCGTCTAAATATTCCCTATTTTCACGGATTTTCTCTTTTAAATGCTGAACAGCCGAGTCAAGTTGCTCTACCCTGATTGCCTCGTCCAGTTTTCTATAGAAATCCTCGTCAAGTTCTGCATCGAGATCATCCGGTGTATTGTCGAAATAGAAACTGGTAATGAAGTCCTGGCTTGGTGACCGAAGATCCGGCTTCACACCCGATTTTCTCAGCTCTTCGTTCTGGATCAGGCTACCATCCGGCCGCTGAAAAAGCTTGGTCGACATCAGCAGAACGGAACCGTCTTTCAACTCGAACGCCTCTTGGGTTGATCCGTGGCCGTTAGTCCGTTCACCTACGACCTCGGCAACGCCATTGTCTTTCAACGCCGCTGTCAACACTTCAGCCGCACCGCTCGTCCCACCGTCAACCAGAAGGACTACCGGCATCTCGGTTACCAACGGTGGAGAAGACGACACAAATTCTTCTCCAACGCCGACTCGGCCCCTCACTTTCGCAATTTCCACACCTTCGGACAAAAATTGATCCGACAACTCCACAGCCTCTTCAACCAGGCCCTGGGCTGCCCCGCGAAGGTCGATAAGAATCCCTTTTACGCCGGTCGATAAAAGCATGTTCAACTTCGCGCGGACAAGATCGGAGGTTCCTGATCTCAAGTCAGGCACCTCCACAATGCCCAACTCATTCTCCACTATCCTTGCCGAAACGTCAGGTGGTTCAACAATCACCCGCTTCAGAATCACATCCTGCGGCTTCGACGGGCGAGATCTTATGATGCGGAGTTCCACCTCCGTATCTTCATCACCCCGAAGCCTGTGTCCAGCTTCCCAGAGGCTCATAAGGACCGTCGGATGCCCATCGATCGACTCAATGAGATCGCCGCTTCTAAGACCATTCTTGTCCGCTGGACTGTCTTCTGTCACGGCGACAATATGTGCGTAACCATACCGCTTCGAAAGCACGAGCCCGGTGCTTGCAGGAGAATCCAGAGCATAATACCGCTCATAGGTGTCCCGCCCAACAAAGCTGGAAAACGGATCAAGGCTTTCCATCATCCCATGCAATGAACCTCTTAACGCCTTTTCAACGTCAGGTTTCTCAACATAGTCTCGCTGCACATGGTCCAAGACCTTTGTCAACACCGAAAGATCTCTGTAAGGATCTTCGCCGGCGGACACTTTCTCAAGCAGACCGCCTATCAATCCGTACGCCACAACCAAAGTGGACAGAAACAAAATGGACAGTTTTAGTCTTTCTTGCATCTCGATGATTCAAATCCAAGCGACACTTAGCAGACGTCGCCAATAGATTATGCAAAGTAGGCCGTCGGAAGCAAGAAATAGGGAAAAAGTACTTGCTATCAATCTCCCGATTCGCTTTCGACAACAATTCTGAGACATCATTCTACTATGAAACGGTGGATGGCGTTGGATGTCGGATCAAAAGTCATCGGAGTAGCTATCTCCGACCCCTTGAAAATGACAGCACGCCCCCTTACGACAATCAAGCGCAGAGAGCTCACAATAGACCTGGCTGAAGTGATCAAACTGGCAGAGTTGAACAATGTTGCTCGGATCATCTTGGGACGCCCAACGTATTTATCGGGGCAGGAAAGCAGTAATCTTTCGTTCATCAATCCTCTCATGGAGGGGTTGCGGGAGAGCTGGAACAGGGAGCTTGACTGGGCGGACGAAAGACTGTCATCCAAAGAGGCTGAAGAATTAATGGGCGAACTCGGCATAAAGGCGTCCGAACGCCGCAAGAAGAGAGATCAGTTTGCGGCCGCTTTGATTCTGCAGTGGTACCTCGAGGAGGTCCCGCATGACAGATAAACCAAGAACCCGCTTAAAGCCAGGGCTCTTCTACCTGTTCGCTTCAGCTGCCGCAGTTTGTCTCATCGCAACCACAGCGTTCAGCTGGCTTTGGCTCAATCTGCACTCCCCCTACCGTGATTACTCGGACGAGGCCGTCTTGTTCGAAATCTCCAGAGGAAGGACTGTGAGGGAAATTGGAGAGGATTTAGAGGGCAGGGGTATCATCCAATCTGCCGACTTGTTTTGGTTCTACACATGGATGAAGGGCAAAACGAAATCGCTGAAGGCCGGTGAGTATCAGTTTGATCGCCCGGTTTCACTCATCGAAGTCGTTCGCAAACTCGACAGCGGAGATGTCCATTATCACCGAGTGACCGTCCCAGAAGGCTTGGACGTCGTTGAAACTGCAGCGGTGTTTGTGGAAGCCGGATTTGGATCCCACTCCGAATTCGAAGCGGCTACACAACTAGTTGATCTGGTCGATCGTATTGATCAGAAGGCAGAGAACCTTGAAGGGTACTTGTTTCCGGATACTTATTTCCTGACTCGAGAGACCTCAGCCCCTGAAATCGTCCGACGGATGGTGACCAGATTCTTTGAGTCTTGGACTGAGGATCTCGATAAGCGGGCTGAGGAACTGAAAATGAGTCCTCGACAAGTGGTTACCCTGGCCTCACTTATCGAAAAAGAAGCGGCACTTGTCCAGGAAAGAAGACTCGTTTCGGCCGTGTTTCACAACCGGCTTGCGAAAAGGATGCGCCTGGCCTGCGACCCGACCGTCATCTATGCTGTCAAGCAGATCAAAAAATATGACGGAGTCATCAATCGCAGCGACCTCGAGCTGGATTCTCCTTACAACACATATCTCTATCCGGGGCTGCCTCCAGGACCGATCGCCAGCCCGGGAACTGAGTCGATCTCAGCGGCCCTTAATCCGGCCGAAGACGAGTGTCTCTATTTCGTATCGAAGAACGATGGAAGCCATGTCTTCTCGGAAACTTATGCCGAACATTCACGTGCCGTACGACGATACCAACGCTAGGTACATACGCTTTGCGATTTGCGATTGTCGAATGGAAAGATGACTTACGCAGAGATCGCAATGGTCGCTAAGACTATCTCACGCAAAGACGCAGAGAACGCAAAGGGATTAAGGGAGGGTAGCTAAAAATTGGTGCACGAGAACCTAATTGCTTCTTGGCGAACTTTGTGTCCTTAGCGTGAAATATCATGGCGTCTTGGCGTGAGACGTCTTGGGTTCACGCGAAGCTCGCTAAGAGCGCAAAGGAAGAGGCCGGCACTTAGATCATTCTCGAACCCGGACACGAGACTGACTAGCGTTTTGGGGTATGGTAGTCTAGGAGAAACAAGAGTTTATGAAAATGAGTGCCCGCCTTCTTCTATTTCTGAGTCTGGCAGGTTTCCTCTCGAGTGTGGAGGCAGCCAATATTCCACCTCCTCTCAAGCTGCTTATTCCCTTTGAGAGCGCCTGGACGGGAATGCTCGAAACGCTCAAAGACCCGAAGGACGAGTGGCCGATCGCTCGTGAGGATCGAGTCAAGGGCTCAATTCTCACCCAGTACCGAGAGTACAGCTCAGGACCTCTGACTAAAGACCATATTCCAAAAATCGGAGAAAAACCGAAGCTGGCGGATGCAGATTGGATGTCCGTCGAGTATCAGTATGAAGTAGAGATTCAAATGGTTGCGGCAAGAGAAACCCTGGTCACTGCCCATACCAACATCAGAGCGAAGAAACGTGACTTCCTCGGTCGGGAGGAGTGGGTGAAGATTAAGACAAACGGGAGCCGGGAAGCAGCATTGCTGACCAAATTTGGTCAACTCCTGTTCGGCGACGATTTCAAGCTGGATCGGGACAAGACAGGGTTGCGGAAATTCTTCGAGGGTGACAAACCAAAATATTCTGATCCCAATCCACCATGAGTGCAGACCTAGTGATCATTCTTGATCAGGCCCTCAAGTTTGCGCTCTGGGGGTTTCTGGTAGCGTATCTGATCTTGCTTCTCTATTCGCGAGCCAAGCTTCGTGGCCGACGCAGGAAACTTGAGGACATCTACATGGAAGTTGCCGAGCAGGTTCCACCATCGCATTCGGACCGCCTTCCCTTCTCTGGCGCCCTCTTTGATCAGTGGCGGATTTCCATGAAAGCCTTGATGGTATCGGTCCTGTGCGGATTCGCGATCTTCATCGTCTTCCTGTTCACCCCCTTACCGTTGATCAAGAACTTCGCCTCTGACAATCCCTTTCGCATTGAACCGTTACGTGTAACAGCCTTGACCTATGATCGCTTCTATGAGGGGTTTTCCGTTAAGGGCGAAGTCTGGAATCAAACCCAAGAACCGTTTTATCAGCTGCAGGCAGTGATCAGTGTAATAGGCATTGACGGCGGACCTCTTGAAGAAGTAACAGTTCCCGTGGAGCCAATTCCTTTGGAACCAGGGGCGGCCGGCATCTTCGAACTGGATTACACCCAGAACTCGCCATTCATTTCCGGATACCAGGTAGCCTTCTTCGATCAAACGGGAAAGGCAATCCCGCACGTCCTTGGCTTTGATGTCAATTAGGAGTTCCCTTCAACAGCACCGAAACTCTCCCCTCCTCCGCCTGATACCTTACCTCACAAGGTACAGAGTCCAGATCTGCATAGGTGCGGCCATGGTCCTTCTAACCAATATGGCGGCAGTTTTGAGCCCCTGGATCCTCAGGGCGGCAATAAACCATTTCCAGTCTGAGGATCTGGAGATGAAACTTGTCCTGGTTTACGCCGGGCTGATCGTTGTTTCCAGTTTCGTTGAAGGGATCTTTCGATTCCTGATGAGGCGGATCTTGATCGGGGTATCCAGGCATATCGAGTACCATCTCAGAAACGACTTGTTTGCTCACCTGCAAACCCTTTCAGCCAGCTTCTACCAACGAAACTCAACCGGGGATCTGATGGCGCGAGCAACCAGTGATCTGGCCGCAGTGAGGGCAGTCCTGGGGCCAGGCATCATGTACTCGATCAACACTTTCTTTACGAGCGTAATCGTCATCTCAATTCTGATCAGCATCAGCCCGTACCTCGCGGCCTTGACCCTGTCCCCGCTTCTGGCCGTTTCGATCTGCGTCAAATACTTCGGGAAGCTCATTCATGTGCGCTTTCAAAGAATCCAAGAACAGTTCTCCCGGATCACTACCCTCGTTCAGGAAAACGTATCCGGAATCAGAGTCGTTAAGGCCTACAATCAGGAGAATGCCTTCATCCGACGGTTCCGTTCGTCAAATGACGAGTACGTTCGAAGGAGTCTTTCTCTGGTTCGGATCTGGGGGTTGTTTCAACCGCTGCTGACCCTGCTTCTCGGTTCTTCTTTGCTCGGTCTGTTCTGGCTGGGTGGACAGCAAGTCATGGACGGAGCCATCACCCTCGGCGATTTCGTCGCATTCATCGCGTATTTGGCCATGCTGACCTGGCCGACGATCGCTCTCGGTTACGTAGTCAACATTTTTGAAAGGGGTTCTGCTTCAATGGGACGACTTTGTGAACTGTTCGATTCGATTCCCGACGTTGATGACAGGCTAGCAGAGCCGGCCGAGGTTCCTTTAAAGGGAAGTATTGAGGTTCGGAATTTGAGTTTCGCATATAACGGCACACCGGTACTTTCAGATATTTCTTTTGATGTAGCAGCAGGTCAAACCGTGGCGCTGGTAGGTAGGACAGGTTCCGGGAAATCGACTATTGCAAACCTCCTCTGCAGGCTCCGCCAGGCGCCGCATAATACAATCTTCATCGGAGGCCGGGACATCAACACCATCCCACTCTCCGTCTTGCGCCGCCACATCGGCTACGCTCCCCAGGAGACCTTTTTGTTTTCAGACACGGTGGCTGGAAACATTGCTTTCGGGCGGCCCGCCGCCGATCGCAGAGAGGTGAGAGCGGCGGCCAAAGTCAGCAATATTCTGGGTGAAATCGAAGAGTTCCCGGAACAATTCGACACGTTCGTGGGAGAGCGAGGCATTACGCTTTCCGGAGGTCAAAGACAACGGCTGGCAATCAGCAGGGCACTCTTCACTAATCCCAGGATTCTGATCCTCGACGACTCCCTCTCAGCAGTTGATACCCAGACCGAGGAGAGGATTCTCGGCGAGTTAGCTTCCGAAATTGCCCACCGGACAGCTTTCTTGATCTCTCACCGTATTTCGACAATCAGAGCAGCAGACAAGATTCTGGTCCTCGAGCAAGGGCGACTGGTTGAATCCGGCTCACACGAGGAACTCATCGCATATGGGGGACCGTACGCCGAGCTTTACGAGAAACAGCTACTTAGAGAACAACTGAATATCGAATGAGCATCTACCACGAGGAGGAAACACCAAAACGGGTCTACGACCGACGGCTTGCCAAGAAGCTGCTGAAGTACCTCGCCCCATACCGCTGGGTAGTGTTGATGTCGGTCATCCTGCTGACAGTCGCCTCCTCCCTTCGCTTGGTTGGACCGCTCCTGACCGAAATTGTTATTGACAAGCACATCAAGAACGGTGACTTCCACGGACTCGTTCAGATCTGCCAACTCTTCCTGCTCGTTCTGGTCGTTCAATTCGCTGTCTCTTTCGTACAGACGTACCTGACAAATTGGACCGGCCAGAAGATCATGCATGACCTGAGGGTTGAGATCTTCTCCCATATTCAACAACTGCACCTCGGGTATTTCGACCGGATGCCGGTCGGCCGGCTGATCACACGTGTGACCACTGATGTGGACGTTTTGAATGAACTGTTCACCTCCGGAGTAGTCAACATTGTCGGAGATCTCGTCTCTCTGGTCGGAATTGTGGCCATCATGTTGTGGCTCGACTGGAGGCTCGCTCTTGTGTGTTTCTCGGTGATCCCTCTACTCTTCATTGCAACCCTCGTGTTCAAAGCCAAGGTAAGGGGATTCTATCGGCGAGTTCGCGCGGCTATCGCACGGATCAACGCGTTCCTTCAGGAAAACATAACCGGGATGTCTGTGGTCCAGCTCTTCGTGCAGGAAGAACGCAAGCTGGAAGAATTCGACGTGCGGAATCGAGAGCACCGAGATGCAAACGTGGCATCCATCCTTTACTACGCGATTTACTACCCGGTTATCAGCCTGATCGGCGCGCTCTCCATTGCCTTGATCGTCTGGTATGGAGGCCTGCGGACCCTTGAAGGCACTATCACCCTCGGAGTGCTGGTAGCGTTCATTCAGTACACGGATCGCTTCTACAAGCCCATCAGTGACCTGAGCGAAAAATTCAACATCTTGCAGAGTGCCATGGCGAGTTCGGAAAGGATATTCTCCCTGCTCGAAACCCCATCCGAGATCAATACTCCGGCAAGTCCTCATTATCTGGAGAGGGTTCGCGGCTCCCTGGAGTTTCGGAATGTCTGGTTTTCCTATCGAAGGGACGTGCCGGTACTGAAGAACGTCAGCTTCACAGTTTCTCCGGGAGAGAAGGTTGCCATTGTCGGAGCAACCGGCTCGGGAAAATCGACCCTCATCAACCTGCTCAGCCGTTTCTATGATGTGGACAGGGGAAAGGTCTTGGTCGATGGAGTTGACGTGAGGGACCTCAGCCTCGACCAACTGAGACAGAACATCGCAGTGGTCTTGCAGGACGTTTTTCTCTTCAGTGGATCGGTTGAGGAGAACCTCCGGCTCTGGGATCGCCCGGTTAGCCAGACTGAACTTGAATGGGCGACACAGCAGGTGCAAGCCCACCCCTTCATCAGAGCACTGCCCGAGGGATACTCGACACCGGTAACAGAAAGGGGCACTTCACTGTCGGCCGGTCAGCGACAGCTACTCGCTTTTGCGCGCGCGCTGGTTCATGATCCAAAAATCCTGGTACTCGACGAAGCTACCTCTTCCATTGATACTGAAACCGAGTTGCTTCTCCAGGAGGCGGTTGAAAGATTGATGGAGAACCACACTTCACTGATCGTCGCGCACCGCCTGTCCACAATCCAGCATTGTGATCGAATCGTCGTGCTGCACAAGGGTGAGATCAGAGAGGAAGGGACCCACGAGGAACTACTGAAAGAAGAAGGGATCTATTATCGATTGTACCAACTCGAGTACAGAAACCGAGTGGAAGTTGAAGTGTGAACGACGAACGACGAACCGGTTAGCGGTTATCCGTTATCGGTAAACAGGGTGAGTAGCCCACCTGTTTATATGGCGTCCTTGCCTTGGTGGTGAATTTCTCTGCTGAGGGGCCTCAGGGAGGGGATTCATCAGCTTCCAGAGATGCGCGGGACCCAAAGGGCGTGTTGCGGCTTGAGCAACAGACCCCAAAGCACCCGCCTCCGGCGTGGTCCTGAGCAACTGGATTTCCTCAGGCTCCTGGACAGACAAGTTGAGCAATTCTTCGCTTAGAACGCCTTCGATTCCATGCCACCCGCCAAAACCCGTACCAAAACAGTCCGGGCACATCCGGCAGGTTTCGATGCTACCTCGAAGTGAATTGTTGATTACGGGCGACGGACCGCCCGACTAGGCAACGATAACGTTCTTGTTGATGGCTATTACTCTCTCTCAGGCAGTGTAAGTCGAAGATGCAGTAGTGCCACCCCGACCGGTCCAATTGGTGTGGAAAAACTCGCCCCGAGGTCTGTCCACCCGTTCGTATGTGTGGGCACCAAAATAGTCTCGCTGCGCTTGCAGTAGATTGGCCGGCAATCGAGCGTTTCGATAGCCGTCAAAATACGCCAACGCAGAACTCATTGCAGGAATCGGTATACCCAACTCAATCGCGGTGGTAACCACCCGACGCCAGGCGGATTGGCCTGCCTGGACGGCCTCAGCAAAGAAAGGATCAAGCAGAAGATTGACTAACTCCGGGTTCTTGTCAAACGCTTCCTTGATCTGCCCGCGGAAGGCCGAACGAATGATGCAGCCCCCACGCCACATCAGCGCAATCCCACCGTAGTTCAGACCCCAGTCGTTGTGTTGAGAGACTGCGCGCATGAGCTGATATCCCTGCGCATAGCTGACAATCTTGGAAGCGTATAAAGCCTGGCGAAGGTCATCAACCATAGCATCCCGGTCGCCTCCGAACCTCGTGGCTTCGCTAGTCAGGATTCCGGAGGCCTCCACCCTCTCCTCCTTAAGAGCAGACAAACAGCGAGCAAACACCGCTTCTCCAATGAGAGTGAGTGGCTGCCCTTCATCGAGAGCCGCAATGGCCGTCCACTTCCCTGTCCCCTTCTGCCCGGCTGTGTCCAGAACCAGATCAAGGACCGCGTTTCCATCTTCATCCTTGTAGCCAAGAATATCGCGAGTAATCTCGATCAGGTACGAGTCAAGCTCTCCTTCATTCCATTCTGCAAAGATCTCGTGCATTTCCTCGTTACTCATGCCGAGTCCCTGCTTCATCAGCATGTACGATTCGCAGATCATCTGCATGTCACCGTATTCGATACCGTTATGGACCATTTTCACGAAGTGGCCGGCACCACCCCTTCCAACCCAATCACAGCACGGCGATCCGTCATCGGTCTTGGCTGCTATGGCTTGGAAAATCGGCCGTACATACTCCCAGGCGGCGGGCGAGCCGCCAGGCATGATGGAAGGTCCTTTCAAAGCTCCTTCCTCACCACCGGAGACTCCGGTGCCAATGTACAACATACCTTTACTTTCGGCATATTCGGTGCGGCGAATCGTATCCGGAAAGTGACTGTTACCTCCATCTATAATGATGTCACCCTCTTCTAGGTGCGGAAGGACCAGCTCAATGAAATCATCAACTGGTTTACCGGCTTTTACCATTAACATGACCCTGCGCGGCCTCTTCAGATTGGCACAGAGTTCCTCAATGCTGTGGCAGCCTACAATGTTCTTGCCTTTCGCACGGCCCGCCATGAAGTTGTCCACCTTCGAGACCGTTCGATTGAACACGGCAACTCCAAATCCTTTGCTTTCAATATTCAAGATGAGATTCTCGCCCATCACGGCCAGTCCAATAAGGCCAATGTCCATTTCAGCCATAGCTTAAATTCTCCCGATCTGTTTGATTACAAGAATGAACCGCTCAAACACCTCCCCGCATCGCCCAGGGTCGAAGGGGAAGTGAAAAACGAAGCCACAAAAGCCGTGCAGAACCCGGCCCTCTTGCGACTTCGAGCGGTATGATATCACAACGTCAAGAGGTGCCTGAGGGAGGATTTCCAAGCCAAGTCCCCTGCGTCTCGGTCCCAACAAATGTCATCATACTTATGGGAGCGAGTACTTGAAATCTGGCTAGACGCCTCACAGCAGATCTGTTACGTTGAATCGTATGAGATCAATCAAGATTTTTGCTTTTCTTTTAATCGTAAGCGTATGTCTAACAGTAACCTTAACGTTTGGACAAGGTTCTCAGCAGCCGCTCCGGATTATTGTCATAGGTGCCCATCCCGACGATCCCGAAGAAGTCGGCGGAACAATGGCCAAGTTCATTCAGCAGGGGCACAAGGTCCGGCTGGTCTCCCTGACAAACGGTAACGCCGGCCACTTCGAGATGGGAGGCGGCCCTCTCGCTCAACGCCGTTACAAAGAGGCACAGTGTGCAGGAGGTGTAATTGGTGCTGAGTATATTGTTCTGGACAACGATGACGGGGAACTGATGCCGACTCTGGAGAATCGTGAGGAAGTGATTCGACTGATCCGTGAGTTCCGAGCAGACATCGTTATTACTCACCGTCCCAACGACTATCATCCGGACCACCGCAACACGGGACTCCTGGTGCGTGACGCAGCCTACATGGTTACGGTACCCAACATCGTAGCTTCGGTGCCCCATCTGCAGAAGAACCCTGTTTTCATCTACACGGAAGATCGATTCACGGAGCCAAGTCCCTTCACACCGGATATCGTGGTGGACATCGACGACGTGATCGAGAAGAAGATCGACATGTACGATTGCCACGTATCTCAGATGTATGAGTGGCTTCCTTACAATGCCGGTTACCTTGATCAAGTGCCCGAGGACCCCGCTGAGAGGAGGGCCTGGCTGGCCAAGCGCTGGGGCCGTCGTTCCAACGCTGAGAAGTTTAGAGGCCTGCTGGTAGAACTTTACGGCTATGAAAGGGGCTCCAAGGTCAAGTCTGCCGAAGCTTTCCAAGTGTCGGAGTACGGGCGCCAACCCTCACTCGAACAATTGAAGAAGCTATTCCCGTTCTTCGACTGATTGAGGGTCCTCGATACCGGATTAACCATCAAGGCACCAAGGACACCAAGAATAAACTGCTTCTCTTGAGAGTGTGGGAGAGCCTGAGTTTTCGAGTTGAGATCTGGCTGCCAAGCATTAAACTCTTAACCAGAAGCGCTTGGTGACCTTGGTGCCTTAGTGGTTTCAAGACCCAAAATACCCTTCAGTGTCCACTGAACCTCCCGAAAGTCTTCAAACGGATAGAAGGGAATCACCTCAGCCCGGCAGGGCGCGTTTTTCACACGACGCAAAGGCAAAACGGGGTTGCTGCCTACAGCCACAATCCAGCAGAACCTTGCGCCGGTTTCAATTCCTTGGTATGAACGTGCCATGACTCTCAAAGCTCGCATCGCTTCAGACATCAGGCAGGCACTCAAGGCCGGGGATCGGACAAAAGTAAGTGTTTTGAGAATGGTAAGCGCCAGAATCCTGGAAAAGGAAGTCGAACTTCGCAGCTCGAAAGGTCGTGATTACAGCCTTAATGACGAGGAGACAACCGGTGTGATCGTGGCTTACGCCAAGCAGCGGAAACAGTCTATCGAAAGCTATCGTCAGGCCGAACGGGAGGATCTGGCAACCCAAGAGGAGAAGGAACTCGAAATCCTCCAGGAATACCTCCCAAAACAACTCAGTGAGAGTGAGATTGAGGCTCTTGTCGAGGAGGCAATCCAGGAGACAGGAGCGTCGAGCCCAGGTGATATGGGCAACGTTATGCGGGCGCTCATGCCGAGGCTCAAGGGTGCGGCTGACGGGAAAGTCGTCAACAGTATCGTCCGACAGAAGCTCTCAGGTTCGTGAGCCGCCTTTTCGATGATGGGGCTTGGGATCTAACTACGAAATCACAAAAGCACTAAGAATTCTTTGTGATTCAGTAACTTACTGGTTAATAGAGCCCCTGGCTCCCACCCCAAGCCTTCGCCCGGCGTTTAGGGTAGACTTGAGGAAGGTTGAAGAAACAAGGAGGTCCCGTGGTACGAACATCCCTTCCCACATGTGCACTTCTCTTTTTCTACATGTTTTGTACACTTTTCGCTTTTACGCTGCAGGCTCAATCCGGGGATAAGCAGTACCTCCTCGATCAACAGGTGAAGCAGTTCCTTGAAAGCCAACGACATCAGTGGAGAAACATGAATGTCCCTGAATCTGACGGTAAACTGCTGCACGATCTGATCGTCGAGCACAACTATACCCGGGCCCTCGAGATCGGAACTTCTACCGGGCACTCCGGGATCTGGATGGCGTGGGCACTCAGTAAGACCGGCGGCAAACTCTTGACCATTGACATTGACGAGCGACGCTACAAGACCGCCATGGCCAACTTCGAAAAGGCCGGCCTCACAGAGTACATCGATGCACGGCTTGCGGATGCTCATGAACTTGTACCCAAACTCGAGGGACCTTTTGACTTTGTTTTCAGCGATGCTGATAAGGGTTGGTACAAGAACTACTTCGTCGCGGTCCTACCGAAACTGGAAGTTGGAGGCTGCTTCACCGCCCACAACGTGACTAGCCGGTATGGGGGGATTCAGGAGTTCCTCGACTACGTGGAAAGTCTGCCCAACCTGGAAACCACGATCGACCGATCCGGGGGTGGCGTCTCGATCAGTTTCAAGAGGAAATGATTGAGAGCCTCTACGTCTCACAGTCCCGGCCCTGGTAGTGTCTGTGGCTCAAATCGTAACAGGCCAATTCACAATTCCCAAATCCCAAGCACCAATTCCCAATTAAATCCAAACTTCACACTCCCTTGCAGGAACCATCTAACCTACTGAAATATAGGCGGTTAAAGAGTCGAGATATTGAGTTCATTGAATAGACCTTGGTTAAGAGTTGGGAATTGGGAGTTGGGAGTTGGTCGTGGGGCCGATTTCGGTAACGCACCCTGAAAGGACCAGGCTCCGTATGACCTTCCGTCGACTTCGTCTACAATATTGTTGCGAAGTATCGCCACCGTCTGGAAACACGATTAGCACAACCGTTAGAGCTGGAGAAAAGACATATCCTTGCCATACCGAGTCAAAGGAGGCTGTACAGTGACATTTGTATCAGAGTTGACGCCAAAGGAATTGTGGAAACATTTCGATCGGATCCTGACCATCCCCCGTGGATCGAAGAATGAGGAACGTATCAGGGAGTATGTGGTTTCGGTGGCAAACGACCGCGAGCTCGAGTGCTTAGTGGATAACGCCGGCAACATCGTAATTCGAAAAACCGGAACCACCGGTTCTGAGTCGGCACTTGCGGTTGCCCTTCAATGTCACCTGGAC
>JAUVSF010000643.1 GCA_030597245.1 Acidobacteriota bacterium | reverse complement strand
TCCTGGCGGGTGTAGCCCGCCAAGTGGGAGTTTCCACGTCTGCTAGCTCCAAAGCCCTTAACAGGACAATGAAAGATTAATTCAACTCAGTCAACAACGTCCTCCAGTTTCCTTTTAATGGATGACCCCTTTATATATATACTTAGGCTGGCTCTTCGCAATGGCCGCCAAGGTAGCGCGCAAGGAAGCGCTCGACCGCCGCGTAGCACCGCCGCCTGTTGGCTAAGTTGCCCAATCCATGTCCTTCGTTGTCGAAGACTATGTACTCACACGGCACCCCGTTTAGTCGAATCGCCTCGACGATGCGGTCGGACTGCCCTTTCTGGACGCGCGGGTCGTCTGTTCCGTGGGCGACGAGCAGGGGGGTCCGGATGCGATACGCCATGGAGATAGGCGAGCGTGATTGTAGGAAGTTTTCATCCTTCTCCGGGTTGCCCACTCTCCGATGGAAAAAGTGCCGGTAGGTGCTCCAGTGGGCCGGCATATCTCGGATGAATGACACCAGGTCGCTCGGCCCCATGATGTCGACAGCGCAACAGAAGAGATGGGGCGTGGACGCCACCCCGACGAGGGCCGCGTAGCCGCCGTATGAAAGCCCATAGATCGCGATCCGGCTCGGATCGGCGATACCTTGCGCAACCGCCCAATTGATGGCGTCGACGAGATCGTTCTGCATTTTGTTGCCCCACTCCCGGTCTCCGGCGTTGACAAAGTCTTTCCCGTAGCCGGTTGACCCGCGAAAGTTTACCTGCATACAGGCATAGCCGCGATTCACCATCCACTGCACCTCGGGGTCGAACTCCCACACGTCCCGGGTCCAGGGACCGCTATGCACTTTGAGCACCAGGGGGAGCCGCGCTGGTTCCTTCCCGGGCGGGAGGGTCAAGTACCCGTGGATCTTCAGGCCATCGCGGGCCTCGTAGGAGATTGGTTTCATCTCGGATAGTGTATAGTCTCGCAGTTCCGGCTGGTGCTCGAAGAGGAAGACGGCGGTCCCTGTGTTACGTTTGTATGCGTAAAAGGACACGGGGAAAATGTCGGAGATATACGCCACTACCCATGTACGGTCTGCGTCATCACGATTGTAAACATAAAAGTCTCCATGTGCGAGCCTAGCAAGGGCGACGAAGTCTTGCTCCGTGGATGAGTCCATCGCCTGCCACTCGTTGCGGGCACGCTGGAAAGAAATCGCCTGGACCTTCTTCGTGTCTGGATGAATCATAATACGGCTCACGTCGTAGTGCTTGTCATAAGCTATGGTCTCCACCTTTTTTGTGGCCAGATCGAGACGTACCAAACGGCTCGTGCCGGAGCCCCGGGAGTCTATCAAATAAAGAGAGTCGGTGGTAGCGCTGCAGCTGACTGGATAGCTCGTAAGGCTATCTTCCATATCCCAGCTCACGACAGTACGCCACTCAGCACCTTCGTGTTCCCGTACCACCAGGTCGAAACCGCCATCGGGCCGAGCGGCAAGCGCAGCTCGCACTGCGAAGTCCGAGTCGAATACCCATCCGGAGAGATGGCCGGGGTTCTCTACCACCCTCCGGAGCGTACCGGACAAGAGTTCGAGCCGGTAGACGTCGTGCACGCTTAAATCACGCCGGTTGAGTGCTACAAGGATCTCGCCTGGATGGCGCTTGCTCCTCCCCACTATCTGCGTCTGGACGCCCTCGAAGGGGGTGAGGTCGCGAACTTCGTTGCTCTCCGTATCCACTGCGAACAGATGCCAGTTCTCATTGCCATCCCGGTCCTGCAAGTACAGGAGGTGCCGGTTGTCGTGCGACCAGAAGAAATATATAATCCCCCGTTCCTGTTCGCTGGTAACAGCCCTATCATCATTTAGTCCAATGGTCCGTACCCATACATTCGGCACTCTATCGTACGGCGCGATATAGGCGAACCGCGTCCCGTCAGGTGATGTCTGCGGTGTGATCCGGTCGGGATCGCTGAAGATCACCCGCCTCGGAATGAGTTTGGGCTCGCTGTTCATGCAGGGTTTGGTTTGATGTTCATACTTTTGCCATAAGTTCCGTCTCAGCTCCGGTCTCCGGGAAAGTCTTGCCCTCCCACGACTAGTCGGGATCGTGCGTTTCCTGAATCAAACGTGAGCTAAGTAATGACATTTTGAATGAGTGAAATTCCCAGGCGGCTTCCAGATGCTTCTCTTTCCGACCAAAGAGGTGTCCATACTTCTTCATGATTGTCTCAAACGGGAGACCCAGGGACCGAAGCCGAAGGATTGTCCGGCCTTTCTTGTTCATGGAAACGAACAGGCCGCGGGACTGCACACTCATTAAGTGATGGTTGCCATCCACGCTGGCTTCAAGCTGTTGGCCGTAAGGGGATTCCCACCATTTTTGGTAGTGTCTGTCGTCACATTCGAGTACTTCTTTCGCCAGAGCCGTTTCTTTGGCGCGCCGTTCCATTTCAGCCCGCAGCCCGGAAACGCCAAGGTTCGACAGGAGATCTAGGATGAACTGCCCGTTAAGTTCTCCCTGCTCGATGGGGCACTGTGGGGTCCCCGCCAACGTCTGGATCAGGAATTCGAGGAAAATCAAGGCCTCCTCACGTTGTATCCATTCCTCCATCTCGAAAGGCATCTCCGCATCGAAGCAATCCACAGCCGTGGGAGTCATAGTGACCCCGAACTGCTCCGGATGCTTCGCTATCTCCGAGTATCGTTCCACTCGAAAAATCGAAGGCGAGATCGAGTCGAATAACTCGCTGTTTTCATAGACGAATCTAACGGTGTTCATGGCCGTCTCACGGGTATCGCCGGGCAGGCCGAAGAGTAGAAACACGTGCACCCATATCCCGGAATCATGAAGAGCGCGCATGATGCCAGGCACCTGGCTGATTTTGATGCCTTTCCGGTTCAGATCGAGCACACTCTGGTTGGCGTTTTCCAGACCCAGGCAGAGCATTCTACACCCGGAATCGGCGAGTTCCCGGCATAACCCGGAATCGGAGAGT
>JAUVSF010000316.1 GCA_030597245.1 Acidobacteriota bacterium | reverse complement strand
CGAATTCGCTTTCCCGGTCCATCATGTCTCTCCAAATGCAGAAGGTAGTCGCTGCCGTGATCCAAGAGGATGGCCAAGTCCTGGTGGCACAAAGAAGCTCAGGCCATCATGCCGGGAAATGGGAGTTTCCGGGAGGAAAAGTAAGAGATTCTGAATCTCCAGAGGACGCGCTAATAAGGGAAATCCAGGAGGAATTCGGCACTCAGATTTCTGTAGAAGGACGGATTGCGGAAGTACCTTTCTCTGTGGGAGAAAAGGAGTTAGTCCTCATCGGATTCTACGCCAGGCACATCTCAGGGGATTACGTGATCAGGGAGCACCAGAGCATTCGCTGGGTAAGGCCTTCCCGATTGCTGGACCTGGATCTTTCGCCCGCTGACATTCCGATCGCTCAGAAGGTCGCCCGGTTAGCGTCCTGATTTACCACGAAGGCACCAAGATCACCAAGGAAAACGCCGTATCCTGAGTAGGGTTTCGATTACGAGCACGAGCCCGAACGAAGCTAGCAGGTCGCAAGACCCAAGACGCCCTGTCAAGTCCTGACGAAAAATTGACACAGTGTGATTGATGTTTAGGGTTAGCAGTCGTGGTCGGCGCTCCGCAATCCGAAACCCCTTGGTCGTAAGCTTTGTCATAAACCTAGTCGATTCATTGTTCCCGGACTTCGACTAAGTTTACGATTAAGCTAGCGACGAAGTTTTCTACTCGAGTCCCTGACACCTGAAATCTAAGAAGTGAGAAGTTCGATGTGCGAAGTTCGAACCCAAGACTCCAAGACTCCAAGCCTCCAAGCTTCCAAGACCCAAGCCTATTCTTTATGCGACTGAACCATCACACACACATCACGGAATATGTCGCTCAACTTCAGGATTCCGACAATCTCCTGTCCCCGTGTAACGATCAGAGACTGGTACCGCCCCATGATTAACTGGTGAATGGCTTCGTCCAGTGGAGCACTCTCCTCAATATACTCATCTTCTGCGAGGCGGTGCATGATGTCGTTAACCTTGAGCTGTGCAGCTGCAATGCAAATCTCGCTAAGCGGTTTGCTCCAGAACGAGTATTGATTGAAAACTGATTTGATGAAAGCACTGCTGAGCCCAATACAGGCCAACCGCTCCAAGTCGCCCAGTTGCTGGTATTTGGACTCCAAAGCAATCAGGATATCGAACTGTCCGAGTTTCCCAATCACACGGTTTTTATCATCAAACACAAGAATTGCCCTGTGCCGGTAATGTGACTGGTCAAGTGCGTGTACTTCTTCAAGCGCCATGATCGCGTCGTACAGAGTGGCCTGAACAGACACGGTTGCATATTCCGCAAGAGGTACCGCAAGATCCTTCACTAGCAGTGATTTCATTCCCACCCTCCAGACTCCTATTCTACTCAAGAATCGAACTCAGATCATAAAAATCCCTTGTTACGATACCAGAACACAGGTGATTGAAGAGTGAGAAGTCGCCAGGCAAACGGGACTGGTTCGCCATTTTCACGACTCTTTTCTACCTTCAATCGGCACTCTCGAGGCCGTGTTTCAGGCGAAAACGCTGATCCTCGCGAGAAGAATGCCTGCATCGCCCCAACTCTTTCCAAGGTCACACTTGAGTGCTGGAACAAGACCGAATAATCTGTTGGGTGTAGGAATCAATCTGGGCTCGCCTGATGAGTCACTAGCATGAGAATAAGGAGAGATTTGATGACACGTTGGAAGGTGAAAAGTAACGGCCTGTGTGGGGTCATTCTGGTCTTGGGATCGTTGGTATTCAGTTTCATCTCGGGCCCTGCCGTCGCAGCGGGCAGCCTGGTCACTGACTGGGACCTGACGCCCCTCTACAGCAGCCTGGAAGCTTGGGAAACAGCTAAAACAAGCATCCCGGGAATGGTCGAACAACTTGATCGGTACAAGGGTAGGTTGGACGAAGGCCCAACTGTTATGAAAGGAATGTTTGGCAGCTATTTCTCACTGAACAAGGAAGCGTATCGCCTCTCTGTTTACGCGAACCTGGTGAGCGATCTCGATATCCGCAAACCTGGTCCACTTGGCAGAAAGGAAGAACTCGGTCAGATGTTCAGCGAAATTTCCGCCCAGACAGCCTGGGTCGACCCTGAGATCCTATCGTTGCCTTCAGAGACCATTCACCGATATCTGCAAGAGGAACCCTCCCTGGGGCCGTACAAACGCTACCTGGAACGCCTGGAGAAGCAGCGTCCCCACATTCTTGATACGGAAGGCGAGGAGATTCTCGGCCTGGCAGGAATGATACAGGGGGATGGAAACACCATTGGCTCCATCCTGCGAAACGCAGAGATTTCCTGGGACACTATTACCTTGTCCGATGGGAAAGAACTCCGAGTCGACGTCTTAGGCTATACCCGAGGCCGAGCTGTTTCTGAACGTGAGGACCGGGTAAAAACTTATGCTGCCTTTTACGGGAAACTGGCCCAGTTTCAGCAGAGTCTGGCGACAACGCTGGCCAATACCGTAAAGGCACACTATTTCAACTCGAAGATACGTGGTTACGAGGACACTCTCGAAGCCTCTCTGTCAGGGAGTGAAGTCGATCCAGAAATTTTCAACATGCTGATCAGAGAGGTCAACAATTCCCTCCCTGTTCTCCACCGATACTTGAAGCTACGAGCTCGCATGCTGGAGATCCCGGATCTGCAGTACACCGACCTGTATCCCCCATTGGTCGGGAAAGTTGCCGGCGAATATCCTTGGGATAAATGTGTGAAGACCGTTCTCGCTGCCTTCTCTCCTCTGGGCAACGAATACGTCGAACACTTGAGGAAGGCCTGCGAAAAAGGTTGGATAGATGTTTATCCCGCGGAGGGTAAACGGTCGGGGGCATACGTTGCCGGCTCCGCCTACGAGGTCCATCCATATATGCTGCTGAACCATCAAGACGACTACGAAAGCGCTTCGACATTTGCCCATGAGGCCGGACATCTGATGCACTCGGCCCTTTCGAACAAGGCCCTGCCGTTTGCCACAGCCTTCTACGCGACCTTTGTCGCTGAGGTTGCCTCTACGACCCAGCAGTGGCTTTTCTTCCGCTACACTCTCGCCAATGCTCAGAGCAAAGAAGAAAAACTGGCAATCCTGGGGAATTTTCTGGAGTCATTCCGCACTACGGTGTTTCGCCAGACCATGTTTGCCGAATTTGAGCGTTCGATGCACGAACTAGTGGAACAGGGGAAACCGATAACCTCCCTGAGCCTGAATGCGATCTACCTAGACCTCATCAGACGCTATCATGGGCAGAGCGAAGGGATCTGTAACGTTGATGAGAAATTCCAGGTTGAGTGGGCCTTTATCCCTCACTTCCACTACAATTACTATGTCTACTCTTATGCCACCAGCTTTATTGCCGCAGCTGCCTTCCATGAGCAGATTCTGACTGGAGAAAACGGTGGAGTGAATCGGTACGTCGAGAAACTCCTCAAAGCCGGGGGCTCTGCGCCTCCCGCAGAGATCCTCAAGGCCGCAGGAGTTGACATGACGACCGCGGCTCCGTTCCGCGCGGCGATGGTAGCAATGGATGGCATCATGGACGAGATTGAAGAGATTCTGGAGAACTGAAGGGGATCTTGTCCAGTTGAAAACTTGGGCTTGCGGCCTGGGGCGTGGGTTTAACCACTAAGTCACTAAATCACAAGGAATTCTTAGTGCTTTCGTGATTTGGTGGTTGATCTCACTATCCGGCATCCGGCATCCTCCTTCGCTCTTCGAGCTATGGAGGACAGGTCTGGCATCTGGGATTTTCGATTTTCGATTTGCGCCGGGACATATCCGGCATTTGTCATTTGTCATTTGTCACTGGTCCCGGGTACCTCAATGCACCAGAAATCTCCACATAGAGAATGCCTCGATCTGAAAGAACTTTCCTTTTGCCACCGTTCGTAGTAAAAAGGCGTCGTGCTCGCTGAAAGGAATCTCGCTTGCAGACCTGACAGCAACATTCGGGACGGGTTTTTGAAACTGATTGCTGGGGGAGAGTGCCGGTGGTGGACCGCCTTGATTTGAGGCACAGGAGCATCCAATCCTTCTGTCTGATCCTGTTTTTGGCAGCCTTTGGGACATTTCAACTGTTTGGAATAGATCCAAAGGCTGCCGGAACCGGAACATCCGACTCTGAAAAAGAAGCAGCAGCAGATAACAGTTCGCAGGAGAAGAAGGATAAACAGGCTGCGGCAGCGCTTCGCCCACCGTTCAAGAACCTGAGTTACCAGGAAGACTGGTCACGTCTGAGGGAACTCTCGACTCGCACAGGCTATGACGCTCTGAAATTCATTCCGCTCAACAGCTCGGAGAGCATGTACCTGAGTATCGGGGGCCAGGTTCGCCTGCGAGGCGAAAGCTGGTGGGACTTCGGCTTTGGCGGCCCGGGAAACCGGACCGGCGTCTTCGGTCAATCCCGAGTCCGTTTGCATGCCGACCTCCACATGGGCCCCAGATTTCGTGTATTTGCAGAGGGAAAGAGTTCGCTCACAACAAATCGAGACCTTCCCGGTGGCCTCAGGACTTTGGATGTTGACACGATAGCTCTCCAGAATGCGTTCGTAGACGTTCGAATCGCAATGGATCCCATAGCGGTCACTGTGCGCCCCGGCCGCCAGGAGCTTCAGTACGGAAAACAACGCCTGGTCAGCCCTCTCAACTGGTCCAATACCCGAAGAACCTGGGATGGTATTCGAGGAATTGTCCAGAAAGGCAGTTGGAGATTTGACGGCTTCTGGAGCCAGTACGCAGCCGTGCAGAAATACTCGTTCAACTGCAGCGGCGATTCGGGAATCGATTTTTATGGGATCTACGGAGCCGGAAAGCTGGCTTCAACAGGACTCAGTCTGGACGTCTACTGGCTGGGATTCGAGAAGGACCGTGCTCAGTTTGGAGACATCAGCGGAAAAGAAAACCGGCAGACGATTGGAGCTCTCAGCAGTGGGCCGATCCAGGACTCGGGAGCCGACTACGAAGTGGAGGCGGCCTACCAGTTCGGAGATCTCGAGGGTGCAGATATTTCTGCTTTCATGTTTACTGCCCAGGCCGGATACACTTTCAGCTCGGTCCGAACAAAGCCTCGAATCTACTCTAACTTCGACTTTGCCACAGGGGACGATGATCCCAGTGACGATTCGGTAGGGACATTCAACCAACTTTTCCCCCTGGGACATGCTTATCTTGGCCTTATAGATATGGTCGGAAGACAGAACATTATTGACTGGAGCGGTGGCCTGGCCCTGAACCCGGCACAGAAGTGGCAATTCACAGCCGCCGGGCATTACTTCTGGCGTCAAAATTCAAACGACGCTCTCTACAATCCAGGCGGACGAATTGTTCGAGCAGGAGATGCAGGACCTTCGAAGAATGTGGGATTCGAGGTCGATTTTACTCTTGGATACTCAGTCAACCGCTACGTCAATATGGAGGGCGGTTACTCACACTTCTTCCCGGGAGCATTTATTGAAGAATCGGGTTCCAGTAAAGCGATTGACTTCCTTTACTTTCTGGTTCAAGTGACGTTTTAGGCCGTCAGGAACCCGGTTCAAGGTAGAAGAGAGTGCCAAACAAATGATGTTTATCACGCTTCTTCAGAGGTGACACGGATATGCAGGCAGAAAAGAAGAAGAATCGAAGGGAGTGGATGGCCTCGGTGGCCATGGCGATCGGATTGGTCGCGAGTTACGGGGTACTCGCTTTCCAGGGGTTTTTGTTTCTTCTCCCCCGGCGAACCACCCCCAGAACTCGCGATCTGTTTGCCGGTCGAATCAGTCAGTTCAAAGTCGGGGGAGTCAACAGGTTTCTTGATCTGGAGGGGAACGAGATTCTGATTCGACGAAAATCAGATGCTGCGGTTGAAGCCTTCAGTTCGACCTGCCCTCATCTGGGCGGTAATGGTCGTTGGGAGGAGAAGGAGGGGTACTGGCTGTGTCCTTGCCATATG
>JAUVSF010000074.1 GCA_030597245.1 Acidobacteriota bacterium | reverse complement strand
CGCTGATCTCGTTATGACGCATTACGGGATTCTCTAACTCCATGTGGCAAATGGCAAATGACAAATGTCAAATGTCAAATGTCAAATGTCAAGTGACAAGTGACAAATGGCAAATGGCAAATGGCAAGTGACGAATGACGAAGTGCGAACGAGCGGACGAGACCTCGAGACATCGATTCAGTCGCCGAATTCCACAATGGCCGGCTTCCAGCTCTTCGCCTCGACCGCGATTCCGTGCGCGATGCTCATGACTTCGACACGCAACGGCGTGACCTCGATCAGCAGATAGTCGTCACCACTCTTCCCATCTTCGTAGAAGTCTTTCCACTCGTCCTTCCAGTACGACTCCTGTATTTGCTTCTCATCGATAAGGCGCGCCCTGCCCACCAGAGTCACATACCCGGGGGAGTCGGGATCGAAGTAGTACAGGGCAACCTGGGGATGGTTGCGGATCTGTTCAACCTTCCTCGTTGTCCTGTTGGTCGCGAGGATGACATTCCAATCCTCGTCGGGAGGGAATGGATCCATCGCGCGGACTTGCGGCTGTCCAGCGCCATCCACGGTGACGAGCCCACAGAACCTGACCTTCTGCACTATCTCACGCGCAGCACCCAAAACGGCTTTTGAATCCGGCTCGGAGACTGCTCGATTCTTCGCGGAGAGGTCGAAAGTAGAACCCAGAATCAAGCTTAGCGCAGTCCAAGCTACAAAGACAGTTGGACGTAACATCCGAATCATCCTCCTTGCAGTCTGTCTGACCACCCGGCTTGCTGAAGTAGTGGTCAAGATGTTCGCCGCAATCTCTCGCAAGCGGCTGAGCGGGTCAGCGTTTTTGAAAACTGGGATCAGGCCTTCAAGACTTGATCGAGGCCTTGAATCGAATCATCGACCTGCTTAGTCTTTTCAAACCCGATGGTCATTGCGTCAACCAGGTCGTTTCCCCAGACGTAACGCAAAGACTCCTCACGCTGCTCCGTTTCGGCGAGTTGGCCGGCCCCATAGATCTTCATTCCGACTACGGCCTTCCCGTTGCCCCGGGCTTCTCTCAGAACAGCAGCCACTGCGTTCGAGTCCGAATGATCCATAACCTTGGCACGATTGTTGATTCGAGCAAAGATCACGTCCACCCATGGATCCTTGGCAGCAACCTGCAGAGCGCCAAAATCGTGGCATGAACATCCCGTAGCACGAATGACCTTCTTCTCTTTCAGTTCGCTCAATTCGTCGCGAATTCTTTGGAGTTCGGCAGGCCAGCTTGCATTGGTGACACAGTGGATCAGGCAGACATCGATCATGTCCACTCCGAGCTCTTTCCTGAATCGGTCAACCGATGGAACAGCCCGGTCGGTCGGTTCCATCCCAGCCCCGTCGGCAAACCAGACTTTCGAAAGAAGAACCAAGTCCTCTCGCGGAATCTCTTTGAGCACGTCCTTCATGTACCCGTGAGACCCGTAGAGATCCGCCATATCGTAGAAGTTCAGCCCGTTGTCGAACCCATGCCGCATCAGCTTGATAAAGCTCTCGCGTCCAAGCCTTACCTGATTCGACGATCTGGCACCGCCCCTGAACCCGGTTCCCATTGCAATTCGAGAAACTTCGATCCCGGTGTTTCCCAACGGTACCCGATCCACAGCTGTGCTTGGAGACGCCTTCGTCACGGCCCCGGAAGCAAGAGCGGCGACACCCAGGATACTCTTCTCGACAAACGATCTTCTGGTGATTCTTTTCACGATATAATTGGGCTCCTTTACGGTTTAGAGAATTCAGAGAAGAGTATCATCTGCGGCTTGAAAAACGCAACCAACTCCCGCAGCGTGGATCGAATGTTAGTATGACCGCATGAGAGCGTCGCTGGGCCCATTCATCATCAAGAATACTCTCTTGTCTCAAAAACCGCGAGACTACAGTATTCTGATTGCGCTCCTCAGCATCTTGATCATGCTGTTTGTTTCGGTGCTGGCCTGGCACGACGGCAACCATCTTTATGCCTCTCTGGCTGGGAATCCGGAGAAGGCTATCGTCCAAGGCGAGTACTGGCGATTCGTAACCGCACTTGCCGTCCATGCGGATTTTAAACATTTTCTCTCCAATGCGGTGCTCTTTGGGTTGTTCAGCTATCTGTTGTACGGCTATTTCGGCTTCTGGATCTATCCCGTTGCTGCCGTGGCTATGGGATCCCTGACAAACTACCTGGCGCTTCTCACTTACGCGCCGCAGGTTCGCCTGGTTGGCGCATCCGGAATGGTGTACTGGATGGCCGGATTCTGGCTGACAATGTATATGCTCATCGAACGGCGCTACTCGGTGAAGAGGCGCCTTTTGCATGGAGTCGGCGTGGGGCTTATTCTACTGATGCCCAGCGCTTTGAAGGCCACGGTCAGTTACCGCACTCACGCTATCGGCCTTGCGCTTGGCATTGGATTGGCTGCTGTTTACTTCATGGCAAACAGACGGGCCATTCGGGCCGCTGAAGAGCTCGAGTACGACGAAGAGTCCGCGCTGCCGGGTTCCTGGCCCGACGATGCTCGAATTAACTGATCCAGTTGAGACGAAATGCGACGCTGCCATGCTAGAATCGGGCCGAAACCCTGGAAACGAAGAAACCAACCATCGAAGAGACGAGGGTGTAATGAGAATCCTCCTCCTGCTAATCACTTTTGCATTTAGCCAACACTTAGAAGCACGGGGTGTACAACGCTCGGCCGAAGCCGAAATGCAGAGGCACCACAGCGATTCTTCCGCCTACATTGCCATGCTGGAAAACCCAAGCCGGGACTCCTATCAGAAGCCTGACGAGGTTGTAGCTGCACTCAAACTTGAGGAAGGAGAAGCCATCGCAGACATCGGGGCAGGATCGGGCTACTTTACATTCAGATTCTCGAAGGCCGTTTCGGACGGAGGGAAGGTTTTCGCGGTTGATATCAATCCAGACATGATTCGCCACATGAATCGTCGAAGCCGAGATCTCGGAACTACCAACGTCGTCACGATCCTTGCCGAGGAGGACGATCCGTTATTGCCGGACCAATCTATTGACAGGGTCTTCATCTGCGACACCTGGCACCACATAGGCAATCAGGAGAGCTATCTGGAACTCATCAAACGGGCCTTGAAGCCCGACGGGCAAGTGATAATGGTTGATTATAAGAAAACAGAACTGCCTGTGGGGCCTCCAGTCCACATGAAGATCGCGAGCAGCGATCTTGTGACGCAGATGGAGAAGGCAGGATTTCAACTCCTGAAGGAACATAAGTTTCTTCCTTATCAGTATTTCTTTGTGTTTTCAGTTAATTAACCGCTGATTGTCCCGGCTCGAATCATCCAATTTGGCCACGGGAAGCCCGCGTCCGCCGAATCTCCGCTCTCTGGATCTGATTGGCAATGTTGAGCAAAACCGAGATGTTGACTAGAATCGGTGAACTTGAGGAGAGTTTCGCCTTCGCGGTTTGGAACTGTGTTGGCTGGGCCGTTAGTCTTATGGTCGTTTGCAGCTTGCAGGGACCTTACGGAGGAATGTCATGAACGCATCAAGAATTGGAATTCTGACCGGGGGCGGGGATGTACCTGGTCTTAACGCAGTGATCAAATCGGTCGTTTACCGCGCAACGGAAATGGGACGGGAAATCGTTGGCGTGAGAAAGGGTTGGGAGGGCCTGACCCACCTGGATCCTTCTAACGCGAAAGACCCGAAATACGTTATCCCTCTGACCCGTGAAAACACGCGGGCGATTGATCGGACTGGGGGTACGGTTCTCCACACTTCCAGAACCAATCCTTCGAAAACCAAACCCGTAAAGATTCCACCCCACCTGAAAGATTCGGATATTTCAAAGTACGCCATAGACGAAACCACATTCGATCTCACTCCGGTCGTCTTGAATAACCTCGAACGTCTGGGAATCACGACTCTCATTGCCATTGGCGGTGACGATACACTTAGTTATGCAGCTCGGCTCGAAGGCGAAGGCTTTCCGGTCGTTGCAATCCCAAAGACCATGGACAACGATGTCCGCAATACCGAGTACTGCATTGGATTCTCGACAGCGATCACTCGGGCCAAGGAACTAATCACCAGGCAACGCACCACCTGCGGATCCCATGAGCGGATTGGTGTTTTTCGGATTTTTGGCCGGGACGCCGGTTTCACAGCGCTTTACACAGGTTACGTGACGTCTACCAGATGCCTCATTCCCGAGCACCAGTTCGATCTGGAACAGCTCTGTGACTTGTTGATGGAAGACAAGCGGAACAACCCCAGTAATTACTCACTTGTCGTTGTCTCAGAAGGTGCAACTTGCACAGAGCACAAAGTCCACGAATATGGTGAGGCCGACGCATACGGTCACCGCAAGAAACTGGATGTCGCCCAAACGCTAGCTCAGGAGATTCGGAAAAGAACGGGTGAGGAGACGATGGCCAGCGACCTGACATATGATCTCCGTAGTGGAGACCCCGACTCCATCGACCACCTTGTGGCTATCACCTTCGCCAACATTGCCCTTGATCTTGTCAACGACAATGTCACGGGACGGATGGTCGGAATCCGAAAAGGGCGCTACTGTCACGCGGAAATCCCAGACCCGGCGGCCGGTGCGCGTACCGTAGACGTGGAGAAGTTCTATAACGTCGATCGGTATCGGCCACGCTACGACAATAAACTCGGTTTACCCCTTATGCTTGAAAGTGTGTGAGTGCGAGTCAGCCAGTGAAACAAGCAGGGATGACGGTAGGACAAGCATCCCTGCTTGTCACTCCGGCACGATACCCGTGAATTGTTGCTATCCCCTTTAGGACAAGCAGGGATGCTTGTCTTACTGTACGACACGAGCTTCAATCTCAGTCCGGATTGACGTGGACAAAGGCCCTGTCAACCCAGAGAATCTCCTCGATATTGGAACGGACCTTTTCCTCCAAGTCGTGAACCTCTAGAGTCGACATTGATTTGCTCGCAGAGATTTCCGCTTCCACATGAATGTAATTTCCAACGTAGTGAGCCCGTAATTCATCGATTCGTTTGACATCCCCGCTCTTCATCACTGCGCTACGCACTTCGTCAAGCTATTCGTTTCTCGGGCTTTTGCCCATCAGGTAATCAATGTTCTCACTACCAATCCGGTATCCGGTCCTGAAAATGAAGAAGCTTATGACCAGGGCAACCAGAGTATCCATGAAAAGGAAGCCAAAATAGGCTCCCGTGATTCCCAACAGAGCTCCCAGTGAAATCAGAATGTCGATCCTACTATCGGCAGCACCAGCAAGGATCGCAGGGCTGTTCATCCTTTCCCCGATGCGCTGGAAGAAGACGCTCAGACCGCCCTTTGCCAGAATCGAACCAGCCAACACAACAAAGGGCCATGGTCCCAGGGTCTGCACGGTTTCCCCGGTGTACAGCCGAATCGTAGCAGCCTTCAGGATTTCAAACCCGGCAATGCCCGCGAAGATAGCCAGGATCAGTCCGGCTATGGGCTCTGCCCTCCTATGGCCAAAAGGATGTCCCTCGTCCGGGGCTTTGTGTGAGATTTGGACGGCAATTAGAATCGCAAAAGACGATACCGCATCCGTCAAAGAGTTCACCCCGTCAGAAAGGAGGGCGAGGCTCGACGTCGAGAGCCCGACGCCCAGTTTAAACACACAAAGAACCGTGTTAACGATCAGGCCAGTGAGAGTAGCAACAAAGCCGGGTCGTTCGATTAGGCGAGATGCTCGGTCAAACAGAGACGTCATGAAGTTTGGCTGTCTGTCGAGTTCTGCTCCTCGTCCGACGAGTCGTCCGACGAGTCGTCCCCTTCGTCAGCGGGTGGGCCCAACAGAACACCTATCCAGTGAGTCCCGGAGCCGCTTTCAAAAGCAATCTTCAGCGTCATTGTCAGGGGAACGGCCAACAGCATCCCAAGCGGGCCGAGTATCCAAGCCCAGACGACAAGGGACGAGAAAACCGCAAGTGTTGAGAGGCCGAGGCCCCGGCCCATGAACCGGGGCTCGAGAATATTCGAAATGACCACGTTGATGATCAAGTAGCCAATCACCACCACCAGAGCTCGTCCCAGTCCATACTGAATCAGCGCCATAAGAACCGCAGGCACCGCAGCAAATATCGAACCCAAATTTGGTATGTAATTAAGAAGGAAGGCCAGCAAGGCCCACAAGATTGCGTATTCAAGACCAGTAATCATCCCCCAGATTCCTACACAGATCCCGGTCGCCAGACTGGTGGCGGTCTTAATTGCCACATAGCGATTCAGTTTTGCGGCAAACTCCTCGAAACGAATCAGAGTCAGTTCTCCGCTTCCAAATGCCTTCCGGACCTTGTCTGGGAAACTCGAGGCTTCCAGCAAAATGAAAATTACCATAAGGAGAATCAGAAAGGCGTTCGTTAAGAGACCGCCCACTGAATTCAACAAACGGGCAGCCAAACTCATTGCAGCTCCCGGATCAAAATATTCAAAAGCAAACGAACTGGAGAGCTTGACGCCTTTGCTGTCCATCCACTCAATCCAGGACTCAAGAATCTCCTGCAAGCGAGCGTCGTAGGAGGGAAGTACCTGGACAAACTCATTGACTGAGCTGCCTACCACATATCCGGCAAGGAACAGGATGCCTATCATACCCGCGACAACCAGAATGACAGCCACACCAGAAGAAACCTTCTTACTCTTAAGCCAGAAAACTGCGGGACCGCCCATAATCGCAAGGAAGACGGCGACGATGAAAGGAACCAGAATCGGAGCAGCCGCCTTCAGTCCGGCCACAATTACTACAAAGCTCGCCAACGAAAGAAGAATTCGTGATCCGCCTACCAGGCTTTTCTGCTCTGCCATTTTCTTCCCTCGAGATTCTATCCCAGATGTCTTTTCAAGTAACGGCAGATATGCCAGGCGTCAAGCCAGCTGAAAGGGAAATGAGCCGTAGTGTAATGACCACACGGCAGGTCGATACGCTCGTACGAAATCCCAAGCTCCGTATAACGCTCGAATACCTGTTCCGTAAATTCGGGCATGAACGTCATGTCGTACTTTGCCGTAATCATAAGGTGTGGCCGCTTGCTTTCCGTCAGGCGCTCAATGAAGAACCACGGGCTTAGTGGTGCCCAGCAGTTACGAAGATCGGGCAGTCTTACGTGCCCTTCAAGACCCCATAGAACGTAACGCGTAGCCAGTCCCGACCAGACCACGTCGGCAAAGTAGGATGAGACGTGATTGAACACGCCGACGTCGATTTCATTCTCGTGGGTAAAGGCCAGATACCCGATGCAAGAACCTAAGCTTGTCCCCATTATTCCAACTCGTTCATAACCCTGGCTCTTGAGCCAACGGACAACCTGCCTCAGTTCAAGAACTGCCTGTCGAGTTGCATGTAAGGTCCGGCCGATATTAGGGCTCACCATCAGATCAGCCCTGCGACGACCTTCCGGCGATCTAATCTCATGGTAGGGCAGGGTGACTCGAACTGCGGTCATACCAAGTCTCTGTATGAGTTTGCACAACCCAACATGGCTTTTCGCATCGGCATTCCATTGTGGAACGACTGCAACCGCCGTACGTGAGTTCTTCGCCTCGAAAATCCGACAGGGCACAGTGTTGTTCTGGGAAAAGGGAGTGGGAGTCGGCGTCCGGAATGTCAGCAGATCGCCGTCCAGTCTACAGTCCTCCGGAGGCTGGACGGCGTAGAAAGATTCACTTGCTTTGAGCGCTTCCGCAGCGCATCTCTTGAGACGGTCCAGGGGAGAACCGACAGGGGCACCGTTGTCCTGAACCCAGTCCACCCCCCAGTCGAACGGGAAGATCTCCCGATCCCGATCCTTCAGAGTCAGTTCCCTTTCCCAGTTCTGAATCCAGCGCCCGTAAAATTCCATTTCAACTCATCCAACCCACTGTCAATATCCCGGCCGGAGCGAAAACTTTACATTGCCCGGTTCCCCGGGTCAACGTATCGACTGGAATGGCCCGGCCGAGGTGATGCGCTTCATTTCGATCCACAATTCAGTTTAGAATCAAAACCTAGTCAACCGAGAACTCGGATGGGCTTCTCTGAAGTCTGACTATATGTCTTGGGCCGTCACAAAGCTTCTGGCCTTGTTCGGCCAGATCAAGGACCACTGGGCCGAGGAAGAAATGAAGAAGGAGGACTGTTGAACCAAGATTGCCCCATTTGCAAGTCCAGCTCTGCTCAGCTCTTTTCGAAAGCGTATTACCAGCGCAGTAAGGAGCTTCGAGAAGAGTACCGTGTCATTCGATGTTCGGGCTGTGGCTTTGCCTGGACAGACCCACGACCGGGCGACAATGAACTGGCCGATTATTATCCCGCAAACTACTTTGGCGATATCTCAAAACTGATTCGAGACCTGAAAGCAGACCAACTCCGCAAGAGCAGTCCATGGCGAATGGAATTGGACAAAGTCCGACTCCTCGAGAAATGGACTAACGGCGGAAAGATCCTGGATGTAGGCTGTGGGCCAGGGCAGTTTCTGCTGGCACTCGATCAACAGCGATGGCTACCCGAGGGAATTGAACAGGACGAAGTCGCCAGCTATGCAATCAAGGCGCTCCTTCCCGAACTGCGAGTCTGGAGCGGTAGCATAGAAGCTTTCCAAGGGAAGCCGAACTCCTATGACGTCATTACGTTCTGGCATTCACTGGAGCATGTTACACAACCGAGAGAGGTGCTAGAAAAAGCGAATGTTTTGCTTCGTGCCGGCGGGCACGTCATTATCTCTGTACCCAATTTCGACAGCCTGCAGGCCGTACTCTTCCGCAAGTACTGGTATGCTCTCGACGTCCCGCGGCATTTGTGGCACTTTTCGCCTCGATCACTTGAGATTCTCCTCGATGAGACGGGGTTCAAAGTCGATACGCATCTATTCTTCTCCAAGGCGGTCAACTTCCACCAGTGGAAGCACAGCCTTCGATCGCTGGCTTCGGCGACTACTCACAGTCTGGCGCCCTACTATTTCCTCAAACCGCTCCTTCATTTGCTTCCTCTCGTGGAGCGCCTCTCCCGAAAGTGGGGTGTCATGACCTTTGTTGCCCGGAAATCCCCGTCATTGAGGGACTCAGACTGAAACAATTCACCCACGAAGCGTAATAGAGTAGAGTGAATGCAGATCTCCGATGCCGAACTGGTTGCTCAAGCACTGAAGGGAGACAGAGGTGCCGCGGAAGAGGTTGTGTCGCGCTATCAGAGGCTCGTTTTCAACATTCTTTATCACTACCTTGGCCCTGGCAACGACATCGAGGATCTGGCTCAGGATATTTTCCTGAAGTTTTTTAAGAATTTGGAGCGTTATGACCCGAAGCGCCCGCTGAACCACTGGCTGGCGCGGATTGCTTCGAACCAATGCATCGACGAGATTCGCAAGAGAAAGAAGAATCCAGTCCAGCTCGAAAGCGATCTGGAAATCGAGGAGAACCGAAGCTTGGAAGAGCTTTGGCGAAACCCTGGTCCTGCGCTGGGGTTGAGCGACGCCGACGCAGAACGATGTATGAAGTTGTTGCAGAAATCAATGGAAGTGTTATCGCCGAAAGACCGGATGGCTTTCGTGCTCAGGGAAGTACAGGATCTTGATTATGGGGAGGTGGCAGCGATTATGGGAAGCTCCGAGCTCGCTGCAAGAATTCGGGTGAGTCGTGCAAGAAAGCGGCTCCGCCAGGAACTCGAAGGCGTAATGGCATGAAGAAGCTCAAGCGTGATATCGACGATTTCCTGAGGTTCCTGACAGCGTCGGTTCCGACCAAGGAACCACCAGCGTTCTTTGCGTCTAAGGTCGCACATCGTGCAGACCTGGAGCGCCCGATCTTCTTCCTTCAACTGTCTTCTTTCGCCCGACGCGCTCTCCCCTTGTTGGTTTCCCTATGCTTCGTTACCCTGCTGCTTTCCTACGTTCTGGCACCTGCCGACTGGGAGAATGGTTCGTACGTAGAACTGTTCGTGGAGCAGGAGGAAGAGATGGAACCCGTCACAGTAGAAGAGGTTCTGAGTGCTCTCATCCCAACTGATTCAGAAGGGGTTGGACCTTGAACACACGCTCTAAAGCCTTCTTTTCGCTCATTCTGGTTTTTCTTGTTGGGCTTCTCATCGGAGGCTCTGCAACTCATCTGTATCTTTGTAAGTTCTCACGCCCCCCTACATCAGACTCCCGGTATAGACGTCCTTCCGACAGGCAGTTTCCGGTGCAAGAGATGCTCGATAAGCTCACACTGAATTCTGACCAGGAGAAGCAGCTGCATTCAATCCTCGAACGAAGGCGTGAAGACATGCACAAGGCAGTCCATGACGCCCGGGAAGCATATTCCGAAGTCAAGCAGCGTACACGTGCCGAAATCCTGGAGGTATTGACAGAGGATCAAGCCCAGCAGTTCGATGAGTTCATGCAGGAACTGCGCTCACGAAGGCGACACAAGAAAGCGCAACCTTCCACCGAGACTCCCTCCAAGACTCCCTCCGAGAGTGAACAGCGCGAATGAGACCGGCTCCCCTCAACTCTCCATAAGATTTATTAAGAGTGTCTCGTCTTTGTTCACGACAGTGCATCCAAGTATATTAAGGTAGTTTGACTGGACTTCGAAACGATGATTGGGAACTGACATGCGCAAATTCGCCCTCATAACGCTACTACTTTCATTAGCCGTCTGCACGACGGTACAGGCCCAAATTCAGTATCCGAACCTCTACAAAGAATGGGAGGTTGCGGGTCTCTTTGGTGCGGCTTTCGTAGGAGATCAGAGCTCGGAAACACCCGTGGAAGGTCAAGATATGACCAGACTGGTAGGCCTTGATTATTCTTCCGGCTTCCTGATGGGTATCAGGTTAACTCAGAATCTTAAGGGCAAGATGGGGGCAGAACTCGATTATACTTACGCCAATCAGCCGTTAACATTTCTTAACCTCAGCCCCACGATTCCGAAGTTAAGCGTAAGTCACAGGGTGCACTCGTTCGTTTACAGCATTCTCTACTACTTTGGAGACCGCAACTCGAGAGTCCGCCCATTTGTCTCGGTTGGTGCCGGCGCATCACTTTTTCAGATCGACGGAACTTCCAAATTCGAAGCGCTTGCCCGGGGAGTCGACTTGAATGATACGTGGAAGTTCGTCGGGAGTTTTGGGGGTGGCGTCAAATACATGATCAACGACAGTATCGGCATCCGTTTTGACGTACGAGACCTGCTCAGCGGAGTTCCAAGTTATAGCCTGCCACGGACTTCATCCGTTGACGACGACGGGACGATTGGTCCTGCTTTCCGACCCGATGGAATCCTCAGTGATTGGCAATTTAGCGGAGGAATTCTCTTCACCTGGGGAGGATATTAAAGCTCAGATTCGAGTTTCCGACCACGATGAAGGAGTTCGACACTTGACATTTGACATTTGCACTTTCCCCTCAGTGTGTCATCGCGTAAATGATGTAGTTGACGCCTAATTGAAAGGCCAGGTGAACATACCTGCGGGGATACTGTTCGACCTCGGCCCATTCCCAGGCATCCCCAAAATCAACATTGTGGTTTATAACCACCATCAAGCGGCCCCGGCGGTCCCAAACTCCCATGTACCTCGGCTGGTATCCACCCTTTTCCCAGGTGCGTCCGGTATACAGATACTGGAGACCCGGAACCTGGTAAAGCTCGCTGATATCGAAATAGCAATGGTAAATCGGATGTGACAAAGGCAATTCTTCGGGTTCGTACTCGGGGAAGACCTTCTTTAACTGGGAGTAGAAATTGTTCCATTCGTAATCACCATGAAAGTCGTCGACGACGAGAAAACCTCCCCGCAGCAGATATTCTCGAAGCTGTGCAGCCTCATCGCCCGAAAGTCGCATATGCCCTACTTCGACTGCATAGATAAACGGGTATTGAAAGAGTTCCTCAGACATGATCGGAATTGCTTTCCCCGTGGCATTGATGAAAGAAAAATCCGTCAGTTTACGTAAAGCGTACAAGAATTGGCGATCGGCCTTGGGATAGTCAGTAGCCCAATTGGAGCCCCGCCAGTTGCCCCCCGAATAGATGAGGCGAACAAAAGTAAACTCCGGCTCTGCACTTCCCCACACATCGGGTGGGTCTTCAAGACCGGTTGAGATGGGACTCGACGCTGCCATCATCACTCCAACCCCAACCAAAAGCCAGACTTTAAGCAAACCCGGTTTCATTCAGAAAGAAACCTTTCGTCATCGATGAAACAACGCTCTCTTATGACGTTCTACTCACGGAAGGTTTCGCGTCGAAGCGTTGTAGAATTGTTTCTTCAATGATACTCGTCAGAGACATTTCAAAGCAATCGACACAATACTGGTCATCAGCCCGTGGATCGGAAATCAACAGGCTGCCCGGCGAGTCTCCGCTCCGCGGAACATTGAATGAGCGATCTGGTGAACCAGAACAGTGAATCCAATGAAACAGCTCGTTGAGTGGCCGTCCGATCTCTACCGTCTTCTGGATGCAGTCCTTGGTGCTGAATCCCGCCTGTTTGAAGAATGTGCTTGCGAGCCGCCACCTCCTTCGTTCCGTTTTAATTGCCTCAAACACAGCCGATCCTTTCAGGATGAAATCCTCTCCCTGGAGAACTTCCAATATGAGAGCAGCCCTCTTCCAGGTGCTCAGCAGGTTACTCTGCAACCCCGTCCTATCGGCAAGAGCCTTTCCCATTTCCTGGGCCACATCTACATCCAGGATCTCGCATCAATGCTCCCTCCTCTGGTTCTCAAACCTCGCCCGGGAGACTGTGTCCTCGATCTTTGCGCGGCACCCGGTTCCAAGACCACGCAACTTGCAGCAATAATGGAAAACAGAGGCGCAATCATTGCAAATGATGTTGCAACCAGACGTTTAAAGAGCCTGGTGTTCAACTTGCGTCGAACCGGGGTTACCATTGCGGCAGTCACAAAGTTCTTTGGGCAACAGATCGGGAATCTTTACTATGAGTGCTTTGACCGTGTACTGATTGACGCTCCCTGCTCAGCGCTGGGAACGATTGGAAAATCACCCGAGGTGCCATCCTGGTGGACACCGGCTAGAAGCCAACGCCTTGCGGCCAGCCAACGCCAGCTGATTCAGAGCGGCCTTAAGGCTTTACGCCCGGGCGGGGTCCTTGTTTACTCTACTTGCACGATTGTTCCCGAAGAAAACGAACGGGTAATCAACTATGCACTTCAGAACTTCCCAGTTGTGCTCGAGAAGATATCATTGCCCGGTTTCCAGCTACGACCAGGCTTGACCGAGACCTCCTCCGGCTCATACAGCAAGGAACTCGAAAAAGCAGTGAGAATCTATCCATTTGAGAACCCCTGCGAGGGCTTCTTCATTGCCCGGTTGAGGAAAACGGACTCATTCGGCACACCCCGCCACAGGCGTCCTGTTGCTGGGTTGCACACCCACTGTGAACCTGATGATGCTGAAGTCGTGAACTCTCTCACTGAGATTGCCGATCGCTTCGAAATCCCTCGAGGGACTTTCGAAGAGGGTCTGGTCTGGCGAGCTGCGGGCCTGGGTTGGTCGAGTCCGGAACTGGGAAAGCTGCCCTTCTTTGCGGTCCCAGTCATTGCAGGGCTGCCTATCGCTCACACTCGAGGTCGTTTTACAAAGCTGACGACAGAGGGAAGCCATCTGTTCGGGAGTCAGGCCAGAAAGAACGTGGTATCTCTCCAGGGTCCTGAAGAACTAGAAGCTTATACTAACAGGGAGCCTATCAGCACTGAACTGTCTCCGTCGCGACAGATTCTCGTGTCGTTCAAGGACTCGGTTGTGGGTCACGCCATCGTGGACAAAGGTCAGATCCTGAGTCGAATCCCTCGAATCGGCTGGCGGTTCTCTCTGACAGGGAAGGACAGAGGCGTTACGACCCGGTGATTGAACTCGCTTTTCTCACCAGGTTGCGTAATGAGGCGATGGAGACACCATGGCCAACTCCCAATTCCCAAGCACCAAATGCCAAACAAGGTCGATTCAATGAACTCAATATCTCGACTTACACAGAGCTTTTAACCGCCTATATCGTTAGATGGTTCCTGCAATCGAGTTTGAATTCAATTGGGAATTGGTACTTGGGATTTGGGATTTAGAAATACGGGATACAGCTTCAAGAGCCTCCAGCGGTCTCCAGAACGTTCATAAGGGAAAGGGGATCGACTCGTGCTTCGGACAGTCTGACAGTCCAATGCAGATGCGGGCCCGTAACTCGTCCGGTAGCTCCAACCAGGCCGATGACCTGACCTGTCTCAACGGCTTCGCCCTCCTCGACCCGAAACTCCGAGAGATGGGCAAAAT
>JAUVSF010000137.1 GCA_030597245.1 Acidobacteriota bacterium | reverse complement strand
GTGAGGTTTTGAATGGTCTCGGGGTCTCGTAAGGACAATGTTCTTTTTTGGAAGTGGGTTGTCAACCGAATAAACCACCGATTTCCTTGGTGTTGGTGGTAAACCCCAGCCCCCAGTTCCCCTAATACCTGGCGTGGCGCTAAAGCACCACGCTCCTTCTGCGTGCTGAGCCTCATAATGCCACCACCCACAGGGCACGCAGCATTCTCAAGGCACCGAAGGTGCGGTGCGTAATAGCCTGGGGTGGAGCGAAGCGAAACCCCAGGTGGTCGGAATCATTTGCTGTGGGAGCCCTGCCGGGGCGACACGCGTTCGTTCATCCTGAACGACTCGGGCTCCTATCTGCCTGAGGTGTTCTTTGAGCAGCCGTACCGAACGATCTCTATATCCGCAGAAGAAGAATGCGGAGGCGAGGCGAATACAGTCTCCCCTTCGAAACGCGCAAAGCTCGTTTGATTCAAAGAAAAAGCTTGCTGGAGCTTTGCAGCCGAGCAAGACTTCTGAAAAAATGGTGTGTATCCAAACCGAGGAGGTTTCATGTCACTGCAGGATCGAGTTGTCGGAATGCTGATCGAAGCGATCGTGGAACACGAAGAAGGGCTTCGAGGAGTTAGCCCGAAATGGGGTACCAGGTGACAGCTGAAGCAAACCTGAACCACGATTTGTCGCGATGTGCGGGAATTCGAGTCGATGTTACCGGGAATTGTAACCTGCGGTGTCCCTACTGTATCAACGATTTCTCCGGTATTCGAGGGAATACCCTCATGGATTCCATGATTTTTGAGCGGGTCGTGAGAATACTTCCCCTGCTTTTGCCTGACGGCGAACTTCTTTTCTCCTGTTTCTTCGAACCAACGCTGCACCCTCGCTTTCTGGAATTCCTCGAGCATGTTCCTCTGGAATTTCGGCGCCAGGCGGCATTCACAACCAATCTCGGCAAACCCCTTTCCGAACAGTTTTTCGAGAAGCTGAGCCGGCTTGAACTACATCATATTAACGTTTCCCTCGACTCTCTTTCTTTAGAGGTTTTTGAAGAGATGAGAAAGGGGGCACGTTTCAGTGTCTTTCAACAAAACCTGGACAAACTTGTCGATGCGTTTTCAAAGGCGCCTGATTCGCCTCAGCTCCATTTCATTACCATGCTGAGTAAACTGAACCTGGAGGAAATACCCGAATTGGTCAAGAGCTGTCTTGAGAAGTTTGGGCCTTCGAGGCACGAGGTGAGAGCCATCTGGATGACTGAGGAGATTGCTACACGTCCTTGGATCCAGGAGAAAGCAATGACCCTCGAGGATTCTCTGCGGCTGAGAGAAAGCCTCGAGAATGCACCTCCGCATGTCGAACTGGTGTACGACCTGCACCGAAACCCCGATTCATACACACCTTTTCCAGTCAGCTCTGAAGTAGGATACCAGGGGTTTTTGAGTACGCTGAATGATCCAAATCTTATCCACTTACACACGGTACCTCTTCCCCTCATCTTGCGGATCACTTCAGACGGAAAGCTAGGATTCCTCATGCCTGAGCCTGGCGTTTCGCTCGATCTGAATGGTCTCGAAGATCCCTACGATTCTGTGAAACAGATTGTTTATCTTCAGAATCTCAACATTGCCCGGGCGAAGCTCCTTCAAAATGCGGTCCGGTCTTCTCTGGAACTGAAGCGCCTGAACACGATCAACGAGTGGCTCAGAGATAAGTGTCTCAAACTGAAAAGCATTCGGCGGGGGTCGCCAGGTTGCCTGGACGATTTACGCCCGATCAATGGTCAGATTGATGGCAGAATGCAGATGACCTATCTGGCTTCAGGCTGGGCCGGAGATATTCAGGCTGCGGGCCCTGCAAACGAGGTTGTCCTCATTGCCAGTCAGGGACGCAAGCGCTGGGCTGTAGCTATTCAGCAGCCTGAATTTGAACGTCCGGACGTTGTTCGGGCGACGTCCAACCCTCGATTTCTCTATTCAGGATGGAAAGCTCAGCTCCACCTGGAGCCACTGCTTGATAAGCTCCCCGGTCGTTTCAGGCTTGCGGCTTACGTTTTGGATTCCAACTCCAGAAAAGCCTTCATGTTGGAAGGCTCACACGATGTCTTATTGGGTTAGTCTGGAGATCACGAGTCGCTGCGGAACGTCCAGGAGGCGATTGAACTCTACCTGGAACCAGTCGAGGATGATCTTGATTTCAGGCCCGACGCGGAGATCCTCAAGTTTGCCGTATGACCAAGGTTCCAGTCCGGTTCAGATCCCCAGAAGACCCTCACGCCGTAAAAGTTCGGCATTGTAGATGGAGCCCCCCGCTGCCCCACGTATCGTGTTGTGCGAGAGCACAATGAACTTGAGTCCGAAAATCGGGTCTTCGCGGACTCTTCCGACTACGGTCGTCATCCCCTTGCCGGTCATTCGGTCCAGACGTGGCTGAGGACGATCCGGATCGGAACGAACGAGTATGACGGGTTCCGGAGTTGACGGTAGTCCGAAGCCGGCTTCAGGAGGAACATACCGTCCCAGGATCTGCACTGCTTCATCCAAGTCAACCGCTTCCTTTGTTTCAACGCTCAGGCAGACCAGGTGGCCGTCACTCACAGCAACCCGGTTGCAGTGAGTGGACATCAGGAAGTCAGCAAGTGCTATCTCCTCTCCCTCGAAGGAACCCAGCATCTTCCGGGGTTCCCACTCAAACTTCGGCTCTTCATTCGAGATGTGGGGGATCACATTGTCCAGAATATCCAAGGAAGGGACCCCCGGGTACCCTGCTCCGGAAATGGCCTGGAGCGACACGGCGAAAACCTTATTGAGGCCACAAGCGTCCTGGAGCGCCTTCAGGGCAATGGTGACACCTGTGGACGTACAGTTGGGATTCGTGGTGATACAGCCTTCCCACCCACGGAGCCTTCTCTGGACTTCCACCAGATGCGCATGATCCGGATTGACTTCCGGTAACAGGACCGGGACGTCCGGCGCCTGCCGGAAAGCACCTGCGTTGGAACATACTGCCATACCGGCTGAGGCAAACAGGGCCTCCTTCTGCTTAGCCACTCCCGATGGCAAGGCCGAAAACACAAGCGGAACGTCGAGTCCTTCCGGTAAAGTCTCCTGTACGACCAGGCCTTTCGCACATTCAGGCATGGGTTCCTGTAAAATCCAGTGGCACGTTTCGCCAAATTCTTCACCCACTCTGCGCTCTGACCCTGTAACAGCCGCAAGCTCAAACCAGGGGTGCTCTTCCAGTAACTGAACAAATCTCTGTCCCACGCTACCGGTTGCACCAAGTATCGCAACCGGAATACGATCCACCATTTTTCTTTCTCCCTCTTCCGGAAATCTATTTCACCAGATTATGCAGTGTTCTGACAGCAAGCTCCATGTCAGGGCTATCGACAACCAAGCTGATCGCGACTTCAGAGGAACCCTGTGCGATGGCAACCACATTCACGTTCTTCTCGCCCAGGCCACTAAACACTTTGCCCGCCACACCGGGCGTGTGACGCATTCCTGAACCAACAACAGTCACAATCACAGCATCACCGGTAGCCCAGATTCGATCGATCTCCCGGTTGGATAGTTCTGACTCAAAAGCGCCCTCGAGAGCAGTCACGACCTGATCAGCGGCAATCAAGGGCACGGCGAAGGAGATACTCTGCTCCGAGGAAGCCTGGCTAATCAAGATTACGTTGGTTCCCGTCCCAGCTACTGCTCCAAAGGCGCGAGCAGCTACACCCGGCACCCCCAGCATCCCGCTCCCTTCTATTGTTATCAGGCTCTGTCCACGGACAGCTGTAACCGCCTTAATCACACCCTCGTCTTTTTCTTTAAGCCTGGGTACAAGCCTGGTGCCTGCGCTGTCGGGATTGAAAGTGTTCCGTATCGAGAGTTGAATTCCCGCATCCAGCACCGGACGAACGGTCTTTGGGTGCAGAACCTTGGCGCCGAAGTAGGCTAATTCAGCAAGCTCCAGGTAGGAGATATTTGGAATAGTCTTCGCCTCTTGCACGATTCGCGGATCCGCCGTCATGACTCCATCTACATCAGTCCAGATCCAAATCTCTGCAGCCCTGATAGCTACAGCGAGAATGGCGGCTGAATAGTCACTTCCACCTCTACCCAGGGTCGTGGTCACGCCATCGGAGTTGGCCCCAAGAAAGCCGGTCACCACAGGAACCACCCCCTGGTTGAGCAGGGGAATCAGAGCCTGCCGGCTCTGACGTCTGGTTTCATCCCATTCCGGATGGGCCGACTGAAACTTGCTGTCGGTGAGTATGAGACGGGTTGACTCGATGTCCTTTGCCGGCACCCCTCGTTTTTTCAACACAAATCTGAACAGACGAACACTTAACCGCTCACCTAATGACGCGACAGCATCCAGAGCCCGAGGAGTTGCCTCTCCAAGAATGGCGATGGCTCCGCAAAGATTGCTGAACTCATCGATAAGCATGTCGCAGTGTTGCTTAAACTCTGCAAGATCCGACGCATCTTCGAGAAGGCCCTCCGCGGTGCTGTGGTGTTTGGAACGAAGCTGCTCAGACGTTTCCAGTGCCGCCGTCACATCCCCCTCAGTGGCTCGGGCCGCTCCTTCAAGAAGCTGATTCGTAACACCCGACAGGGCTGAGAGGACCACCACTGTGCGCGGCCAATCCGCAACCGTCGATGACACTATTTCAGACGACTGATGAATAGCATCGACACTCCCTACCGATGTGCCGCCAAACTTCATCACCAGAATCGGTGATTTGCCAATCTCTTCTTCAACATTCATAAAGCAACCCCATCAAAACGGTAGAGAGTATAGTAAACTCAGGTGCTCAGACAAGAGCCCAAGCTTTGAAAACGTCGAACCGGTGATCGGTGATCGGTGATCGGTAATCGGTAATCGGGGTCCCGGGGAAGAAGATTTGCCACCAAGACACCAAGCAAACATGTGGGCTACTCACCCTGTTTACCGATAACGGATAACCGATTACCGGTTCGTCACTTGTCATTTGTCACTGGTACCGGGAACTTCAACAAACTCGAAAAACTCTTCAGCGCAAACGCCTCATAAAAAAAACGAGTTGACAAGAGGGCTGAAATTCGGGTAATTTACGGCGACGGTTTTAGAGAGTGATTCGTTTATGAATAGTTTATTGCTTCTCAACATCAACCTTCTTCTCGTACTTATTGTACTGATTATTGGCCTGCGCGGTTGGCCGATGTTGGGGGCGCAGATCGAAACGATCACGTAACCGGCCGCGAATAGAAAAGGAATCAACAAGCCCCCGACATCGGGGGCTTTTTTTTTGGTCTTTGGTGGAAATTAAATGGAATTTTCGAAAGTGAGGGAATTGGATGCGCTCTGATCGGATAAAGAAAGGCTTCGAACGATCCCCACATCGGTCTCTGTTGAAGGCAACGGGGGTCACCGATGCGGAGATGTCGAAACCGTTTATCGCCATTTGCAACAGCTACATTGACATCATCCCCGGGCACGTGCATCTCCAGCGGTTTGGCGCGTCAATAAAGAAAACAGTTCGAGAGGCCGGCGGGGGCCCCTTCGAGTTCAACACCATAGGCGTCGATGATGGAATTGCGATGGGGCACATCGGAATGAACTACTCTCTTCCGAGTCGAGAACTCATCGCCGATTCGGTAGAAACCATGGTCAATGCCCATGCTTTTGACGGTCTCATCTGCATCCCAAACTGTGACAAGATCGTCCCGGGAATGCTCATGGGAGCTCTCCGTGTCAATATTCCCACGATCTTTATCAGTGGAGGCCCCATGCCCGCGGGTAAGACGCCTGATGGCAGAACGGTCGATCTAATCAGCGTCTTCGAGGGTGTCGGCGCATACCAGGCCGGGAAGATAGACGCTGCCGAGCTCAAACTTCTGGAGGATCACGGGTGCCCGTCGTGTGGTTCGTGTTCCGGGATGTTTACAGCCAACAGCATGAATTGCCTGCTTGAAGCACTCGGTCTGGCGCTGCCGTTTAACGGGACAGCTCTGGCTGAAACCGAGGAACGCTACAAGCTCGCCGAAGAAGCCGCCAGACGCATTCTGCTGCTAGTCGAGCAGGATTTGACTCCTCGAAAGATCGTTACAGTAGAAGCTATTGATGATGCCTTCGCACTGGATATGGCCATGGGCGGAAGTACTAACACAGTACTACACACCCTTGCTGCCGCATTTGAAGCCGATATCGACTACGATCTGGAGAGAATCAACCGCGTCGCGAAACGTGTTCCACATATCTGCAAGGTGAGCCCCGCCAGTCATTGGCACATGGAAGACGTACACAGAGCGGGCGGTATTCCGGCAATCCTCAGAGAGATCGGTCGAAGGGGTGAAACCCTGAAACTCGACCGCATTACAGTGACCGGAAAAACCCTCGGAGAGAATGTCGAGGACGCGGAGATTCGGGACAACGAGGTCATACGCAGTTGGGAAAATGCTTATTCACCTCATGGTGCACTGGCAATCCTCTTCGGGAACCTGGCCCCCGACGGGGCTGTGATCAAGGCGGGAGGAGTTGGTGGAAGCGGAAATCACCGCGGTCCTGCGAGGGTGTATGAGAGTGAAGAAGAAGCCACTCGTGGAATTCTGAGTGGGGAGGTTCAGAGCGGAGAGGTGGTCGTCATCCGTTATGAGGGCCCCCGCGGGGGGCCTGGAATGCAAGAGATGCTGGGCCCGACTGCACAGCTGCAGGGAATGGGCTTTGGAGAGAGTGTTGCCCTGGTAACCGACGGTCGATTCTCTGGAGGAAGTCGAGGGATGTCTGTCGGACACGTGAGCCCTGAAGCGGCGGCGCGCGGCCCGATTGCCATTGTACGGAATGGAGACACCATTCAGATCGATCTGGACAGTGGAAGGATTGATCTTGTAATCAGTGACGAAGAACTCAATTCAAGATTAGAGGCATTGCCTACTTTCGTTCCTGAAATTGACAGTCGCTGGTTGAGGCGGTACTCGAAACTGGTTAGCAGCGCCAGCACTGGGGCTGTCTTTCTGGATTGAAATATTGTATGAAGACGGGCTCCAGGCTCGGGAATTACCCAGCCTGTGATAAGGCCGATTTGAGGAGAATCAACAGATGAAGCTTACTGGAGCAGAAATCCTATGGGAGTGCTTGATCCGGGAAGGTGTCGACCTGGTATTTGGCTACCCCGGTGGAGCGATACTTCCAGCCTACGACGCGATGACTAAGTACCCGCAGGTTCACCACGTTCTCGTGCGGCACGAGCAGGGAGCAGCGCATATGGCCGATGGGTATGCCCGCGCCACAGGAAAGGTCGGAGTTGCTGTAGCAACCAGTGGTCCGGGTGCAACGAACCTGGTCACCGGGATTGCGACAGCGATGCTCGATTCCACGCCGATGGTCTGCATAACTGGACAGGTCCCCACTGGAGTGATCGGGTCGGACGCATTTCAGGAAACTGACATCACTGGAATCACTCTCCCTATTACGAAGCATAACTACCTAGTGGTGGACGTGGAGGACATCGTCCACACCATTCGGGAAGCCTTTTACCTGGCTCGGTCGGGACGCCCGGGGCCGGTTCTGGTAGATATACCCAAAGACGTGCAAATCGCAACGACTGAGTTCGATTACCCTGATGAGCCGGTTACCGTTCCCGGCCAGCGACCGGTCGGTGAAGCCCTGCAGGACGAACTCGATGTAATGTTGGAGATGATCTCGCAATCCAACCGTCCTCTGATACTTGGAGGCCACGGGATTACACTATCGGGAGCGGAAAGAGAGCTCCTCAAGTTCGTGGAGAAGGTGCAAGTACCTGTAGCGCTGACTTTGTTAGGTAAAGGAACTATGCCCGAAGGACACCCGCTGTGCCTGGGCATGATGGGGATGCACGGGGAGGCTCACGTTAATCTGGCTATTCAGGAGGCCGATCTTCTGCTGGCGTTCGGGATGCGCTTTGATGATAGGGTAACGGGTGATCTCAGCACCTACGCTCAGAACTCTCGCAAAATCCAAATCGATATTGATGCTTCCGAAATCAATAAGAACGTTCGTGTGGATCTCGGCATCACCGGCGACTTGAGGCAGGTCTTGAATCAGGTACTGCCAAGACTGAAGAATACCGATCATCGGGAATGGCACAAATTGATCCGAGGCTGGCAAGAGGAAAGGCATAGTCGTGATATTTACAACCTCGAGGAAGGCGACAAGCTTTATGCTGCCCATGTCATTCGAGACCTTTGGAAATACACGGGGGGCGACTGCATCGTAGTAACGGATGTTGGCCAGCACCAGATGTGGGAGGCACAATACTACCCTCATGAGCGCCCGCGAACACTGATTACGAGCGGAGGCCTTGGCACGATGGGATTCGGGTTCCCAGCGGCTATTGGAGCTCGAATGGGCCTTCCGCATGAAGAGGTCTGGGCCATCGTCGGCGATGGCGGGTTCCAGATGACGATGGCAGAGCTGGCCACGGCTGTAGAGCAGAAAGTGAGCGTGAACATCGCCATTATGAATAACCGTTACCTTGGCATGGTCAGACAGTGGCAAGAGTTCTTCTATGAAGAACGCTACCATGCCACTCCTATGGCCAGTCCCGACTTCTGCAAACTGGCCGACGCCTACAACATACCGAGCATGCGAGTCACAGCCCGCGGTGAAGTCTCAAAATCCGTAGATTTTGCCAGAAGCCATCAAGATGGACCTGTCCTGATCGAATATGTCGTGGAGAAACACGACATCGTGTATCCCATGGTTCCGACGGGTGCAGCTCTGCATAACATGATTCGGCGCCCTCGGGCGGTTACCGCATCTTCCGAAAAGGAGTGAGACACAAATGAAGTACTCCATGAGTGCACTGTTTGAGAACAAGCCCGGAGTTTTGAATAGGGTCGTCAGTCTCTTTCGCCGGAGAAACTTCAACATTGATAGCCTGACCGTAGGGAGAACCGAGATCCCGGATCTGTCCCGCATGACCATCTTGATCGAGGGAACCGAAGCAGAGGCGCGAAAGGTCGAGAAGTCCCTATACAAACTCCCTAACGTAGTCCAGGTCGAGCATCTTCACGACAAGCCCTCAGTAACACGTGATCTGGCTCTGATCAAAGTCGAGGTCGATGGACAAAAGAGACCCGAAGTCATGCAGCTTTGTGACATTTTCCGGGCCCGAGTAGTGGACGTAGCCCAGTCCTCGGTGATCGTCGAAATCACCGGAGAAGAAGATAAGATCGAGAGCTTCATTGAACTGCTTCGCAACATTGGAATCATAGAGATGGTAAGGACAGGTATTGTCGCAATGGGGCGTGGGCAACATACGGTGACTCCGGCCAACGGCTATCGGAAGTTGGGCACGAAAACGTACAAGAACGTGATTTAGACTAGCTCGGAAGTCGGCCACTTCGGCGGACAAGAGACGCATCGTCGGAACATAGCCGTCCCGCCCCTGTCGGGCCCAAAGCCACCGGAACCGAAGGCTAAGCTCGAAGCTCGAAATCCGAAGCTCGAAACAAGCTCGAAATTCGAAGGTCTAAGGTCTAAACAAGCCGAAATGGCTGATTTTCGATCACTTACAGGCAGTATCCAATTTCAAGCCTTAGATTTTCGAGCTTCGAACTTCCGCCTTTTCGGTTTGAGCAACAGACCCTCAAGACCTCAAGACCCAAGACCCAAGACCCAAGACCCCGAGACTCACTGGTGGCCTGCAGCTCGAAACAGTAGATCCGCGGACTGTCGGATCTTTAACACCAGCCGAGAAGGGTAGGAAGGCTGCCTTTCCAGAAAATGGTTAATGATCGCTGCCGCCTCCTGAGACCGATGACCCGAGAACAGGGAATCCAACCAGCGTTTCGGAAAGAAGATGCTGCCGGTTCGTTCTACCTCCCGTAACAGCTCGAGTCCCGGCTCAAGGAGGTCGATAGATTCTTCTGCCCGCAACGGGTGATGCAGGTATCGAAGTCCCT
>JAUVSF010000597.1 GCA_030597245.1 Acidobacteriota bacterium | reverse complement strand
GCCTGCTCTGCTTCGGCCCGGCGGATAAGCCTGATCTCCTGAGCCGAATACTCGTCTGACCCATAATCCCCGAGCGTCAGGGTGGCCACATGCAGCTTCCATCCAGCCGCACCTAACAGCGCCATCGTTCCCGAACAGATAAACTCAACGTCATCCGGATGAGCGCCAACTGCTAATGCTATTTGCCTAGTTTTCATAGTTAGTTAAGTATATTGTTTTGATAAAGCACTTCAGATGAGAACCGGCTCTTCAGACTCCCGGTACTTCTCTACTTGGTAGGATACTAATGAACGATCTAAAGAGCAATTCTGAGGGCTGGGGAGTAAGTAGTAATTGGAAGGCTATAATCGGTCCTTCCAATATCCGGGTCGCCTATGAAGATGCATGATCGCAACAATAACGATTGCATCTGGTTCTACCGCGTATAGAACACCAAATGGAAAGCGTCTCGCGATGCGACGCTGTATGTTGTCCGACAGTTTTCTACCAGATTGAGGGTGGGTAACAATAGATGTGATGGTGTGTTCGATTTCCTCGAGGAAAGCTCCGCCCAATCCGCGGCTTTGCGCTTCATAATACTGAGCCGCTTCGAGCATCTCTTCCTCTGCCGGTTGGAGGAATATACGTGCCTTCATTCGAGAGCTGTTTTTGCTTCTCTAAGTACTACATCGGCAGGTCGACCGGCGAGAATACCTCTTCTATAACTCGCGTACCGACGCTCGGCCTCGTCGATCCAGTCAGCCTCGACATCCCGCTCCTCCAACGATTCCAAACTCGCGAGAAGTCGGTGCACCAGTCTTGCCCGTTCAGCTGGTGGTAGCTTCAATGCTGCCGCTTCGAGTTCATCCTTTGTTGTGGCCACGATTACTTTCCGCTCAACGGTATTATGGCCCATTCAGTATTGAAACTCCAGATGTTCCACGCTTCCGCACGCTCGACCTGTCCTGCTAACGACGAAGCTCACACGGGAAATAACTTTGAGACTACATCGAAAGGAACAGCCAGGTTATCGCTACAAGTCCAGTCGCCAGGAGCGCCCCGATTAGCAGCCCTTCTAAATCACTCCGATATGCGCGCCAAATCCCTAGCCCTCCACTGCCTTTCCGAATATTCAGCAGATTGATCAGAAGGGATTGCTGTCCTTTGCGTGCGGAATCTCTGATCACCTCTTCCGTCACATGATCGAATTCTTCTGAACTCGCATCATCAGAACTTCCTTCGACCGACGGAGTCTGCAGACGACCGAAGAACGACTCGATCATTTCTTTGGGCTCTGGTGCGGTCAAGCGGCTGACGACGACAAGAGCGAAGATTCCCGCAAGCAGTGCCGCCAGGAAAACGTTTGCATCCCAGTGGTCCAATCGCTGATCCCGGATGTAGTACAGGCTGAAGTTCGTAATCAGTGCCGCCGCGAGACTCGCCGCAGCTCCCCATCGATTGGCCCTGCGCCAGACGATACCACCCAGAATGCTGACTCCCATGAACGTTGCCAGAGTCTCGGTCAAGAGAAAGGAATACAGAACTCGGTCGATGAGGAAAAGTGCATAGAGAACCCCAAACATGGTTACAATGAACCCGCTGAAGCGACCTGCCCACAAGTAGTAACGGTCAGGGCGGTTTGGAGCGATGTGCTTTCGAAATATTCCCTGTGTAAACAGCGCTCCACTGTCCACCATAAACGCAGAGCAGGTTGACATGTTGGCTGCCAGAATACAGGCAATGAGCAACCCGAGGGAGCCGGGAAAAAGCAGATGATAACAGGCAAAACCAAAGGCATCTTCCGGGTCAACCAATGAAGTGACGCCAAAGGCTCCACTTACCACCATGGCGGCTACGATCATTCCGACCAGGGCCCATCCAACCGTGCAGATTCTCTTGACAAAGTTCCCGTAGAAGAAACCGATCCGGCAGGTCTTCTCGTCTTTTCCGGTTCCAACCGCAGCCAACATGTGTGGCTGAGCCATGATTCCTATCAAACCGTTCAAGGTGAGCATGATAATTACCCAGACGGTAATACCCTCCGGAGCAGCCAACGAGAACCTATAAGCGTCCAAACCCTCCTTCATTCCGGCCAAGCCGCCCACGGCAGACCAACCCAAAGGAACCAGCATGAAAGAAAGAGCGATTATGAGGAAGCCCTGGAAGAAATCAGTCCAGGCTGTCGCGATTAGGCCACCCACAAAACTGTAAAGGATGAAGATCACAGTCATGGCTATTACGACGTTGTTCACGCCGATGTCACCCCCACCCGCCTGATTGATAACCTTGGCAGCACCCTTCAGCATGCTGGCCGTATTGAGCGTGAAGTAGCTGAGCGCAAACACGGTGTAGACGATCCCCATCCAGGCGCCATATCGGTCCTCCGTCAACTCCGCAATGGTCGTCCGCCGAATGCGACGGAATACCGGAGCCATGACCCAGTAGAACGGTGTGGCAAAAAGGTTCTTCCAGTGGAACCAGATCCCCGACATCCCTGTCGTATACACAGCTCCGGCCAGGGACACGGGCATTTCGGCGTGAGTGCCGATCCCAAAACTCTGGCCGATCATCAACCATTTCCCGAATTTCCTTTTCCCCAGGAAATAGCCCTCGGAATCCTTAACTTTGAAACCGGCGGCGATTCCGATCATGGTGACGATAATCATGTAGCCAATAAGGATGACCCAATCCAGGTTTGCGATTTGCATGAACGAACTATACCGAGGAGAAGAGCCAAAACCAAGAGCTAAAGGGCCTGTTGCGATTGGCGAGTCGGGGGCTTGGAGTTGGTTTCAGGTGTCAGTGGGCATGTCGGGGGAAACCTCGTCGCAAGCTTAATCGTAGACTTTGTCGAAGTCCGGGAAGAGTGAGTCGACTAAGCTTTGTCCTAAGCTTTGTCGTTCCTCACCACCAAGCTTCCGACGAAGTTTACGATTAAGCTTACGACAAAGGGAGTAAGTCAACCACTCGTTCCCCTTCGGCGTAAGCTTTGTCCTAAGGTCTGTCGTTCCTCACCACCAAGCTGCCGACGAAGTTTACGATTAAGCTTACGACAAAGGGGTTCCGTGTCGCAGACTTTACGATTCTGGGATATCCTGCCGAACTGGACTACGGACAAAGACCAGCCGGGGCACAACACAAACCAGTCACTGTCTTTTCCCCCGAGAATCAGGTCACAAAAGGCCTGGGAGGCAAACGATGCTGCTAAAGGGATTTATCGACCTTC
>JAUVSF010000396.1 GCA_030597245.1 Acidobacteriota bacterium | reverse complement strand
ATCAGGGAGGCGTGATGCTCGAGTACGAGATCAACGCCGACAACCCTCTGTTGGGGATGGCGAAATCACTTTCCTACCTGCGGGGCGTCTTGGAGGGCCTGGCTGTCTAGACCACGTGGAATATGTTTCGAGCAAAGTCACTTTTTGGGGACTAGGAGATTCATAATGAGCAGGATAATCGCTGTTCCTTTTCTGGTTGCGTTTCTTTCTGTCACAACCTCCTCGTTCGGTGTGGAGAACCAACTGACCCCTGAGGAAGAGGCAACGGGTTGGATTCTCCTTTTTGATGGGCAATCCAGTTCCGGATGGCGTGAAGTCAACGGAACGGAGTTTCCGGGCGATACCTGGTCCGTTAGCGACGGGTGCATTGGAATGAGCTCCGATCCGCCGTCGCGGAAGGACCTGATCACCGATGAGGGCTTCACTGATTTTGAACTGAGCTTCGAGTGGCGCATTGAGGAAGGTGGAAATTCGGGAGTGAAGTATCTGGTACGGGAGGGTGTGCTTGACCCCGGTCAGGTTCGAAAGCGAGGAACGGCACTGAAGCTGGGGGGTGGCTTGGCCCTTCTGGGTATCGTTCTTGCCCTAATCCTGGCCAAGGGACTGCTCGCCGCCCAGAGTCCAGGTTTGCGCAAGGGACTCATGGTTGTGTGTGCGGTTGCATTTATTGGTGTTGGCTACTTTGCCGTTTGGGCGGTTTTGTATTCCCAACTTAATTCAAACGCCGTAGGTTTTGAGTACCAGCTCTACGACGACTCACAGTTCGACGGACTTTCGATGAATCTGACCTCAGGCGCGCTCTATGATTTGTTTCCTCCTCAGCAGAAAGCGACCCGGCCCGCCGGAGAGTTCAATGAGTCGAGAATCCTAGTCGATCAGAACCACGTTGAGCACTGGTTGAACGGGGTAAGGCTCGTGGAGGTTGAATTGGGGTCAAGCGAACTCCGGAGCCGAATCGAGCAGAGTAAGTTTAAGACTACAGAGGGCTTTGGGGAGAAGGGAATGGGACACATCAGTCTTCAAAATCACGGAGACGAAGTGTGTTTCCGAAACATCAAGATTCGTAAGCTCGATTGATCAGTCCGTCTTCTTTTCCTCAGGGGTAGCCGGCAGAGACCGGTGTTTCGGACTGGATTCGGTTGGCGTTTGGCCGAACGGCGCTACCGACTTCTTGAGCCCTGCCTTCGAGAACTGTATTTCCACGATGGATCGTTCGATCAAAAGGGTCTAAGATCAACGCTGAAAGGAGGTTCCGTGTGGACCGTCGCAATTTTATGACTTCAGGACTTGCCATTGCTGCCGTGGGGGGCCTGTCCCGGACCGCAAGAGCGGAATCGGAAACGGACTGTCCCTATTACGAGCTGATAATCTACGAAGGCCAGATAGGTGAACCGTTCAATAGACTGGATTCCTGGGTGAAGGAAACCCTGGTGCCCGCCGTGGCCAAGGCCGGCGCAAAAGCCGTGGGGTGTTTCTCCCTGGCTCTCGGCGTCGAGACGCCGCAGCTTTTGATTGTTCTCGAGCACGCATCAGTCGAGGAATTGCAGGCTCGTTGGAAAAGGGTGAGAGAATTGCCGGAGTGGCGGGACGGCTTGAAGAAGCTGGAGGCGGGTCAGGTTCCCCCGTACGACAGAATCGAGAAACGCCTGCTCCGGGCAACCAGCTATGCTCCGCCACTATCCCAGGCGGTCGGGCAATCGAAGGTTCCTCGGATCTTCGAGTTCCGTACCTATCATTCGCCCACCTTCCGGCAACTGCGCGCGCTGCACGAGCGGTTTTCCGGTCCCGAGATTCAGATCTTCCATCGATCTGGTATTCATCCAATCCTCTATGCCGACACCGTGTTTGGTCCGAAGGCGCCTTGTTTGACCTACATGATGCCCTTTGACGGATTAGCGGCACGAGAAACGGCCTGGAACAAGTTCCGTGCTGATCCAGAGTGGATCAAGGTGCGGGCGGACTCGATTGCCAGGGCCGGGAACATTGTCACTCACACAGACCGGTTCATCTACAAGGCCACTCCCTACTCGCCGATCCTTTAGGCTGCTGTATAGGTCGAAATGTTCAGAATAATCACGGTTTTTTCATTTCTGACTGCAGTGTCGGTGATGCTTACAGCCGATGAGCCGGTCTACCTGACCATGGGATTCCGTGTTGGCGAGGTCACGCAGACCAGTGCCGTCGTCTGGACGCGGGTTTGCAGTGTCCCGGTTCGTCGTAAGGAGGGGATCCGGGATGTTGGAAGACCTGGGCCGAAGTCGGCGGAGTATTTCCCTTCGGAGTACCCAGTCACAGAATTGGAAGGGTCAGTGCCGGGTGCGGAGGGACAGGTGCGAGTCCGTTATGCCACTTCTCCACAAGTGGAGGACATGAGGGCCATGCCATGGTTTCAGGTCCATGAAGCTGACGACTTCATTGCGCAGGTGAGACTCGAGCGCCTGTTACCAGGGCAGAAGTACTATCTCCGAGTCGAGGTGCGCTCCGGGCCCGACGGAGCGGTGACGACGTCAACCCTGGGCAGTTTCCAGACGCCGGAGGCTGCTGGTCGGAAACAGGAAGTTTCCTTCACCGTGGTCACGGGACAGGCTTATCGCGACTTGGATTCCTCCGATGGTTACACCATCTATCCGTCGATGCTCAAGTTGCTGCCCAGTTTCATCGTCCTTACCGGTGATACGGTTTACTACGACAGTGAGAAGCCTCGGGCCAGAACGGTGGAACTGGCTCGATATCACTGGCATCGCATGTACTCACTCCCCAGGCTCGTGGAATTCCACCGTTTCGTGCCTGGCTACTGGCTGAAGGACGACCATGATGTTTTGGCCGACGACACCTGGCCGGGGCAGGATCCGGAATGGATGAAACCCATGACCTTCGAGAAGGGCCAGAAGATCTTCCGCGAGCAGGTGCCCGTTGGGGACAGTCCCTACCGGACGATCCGCTGGGGAAAGGATCTGCAGATCTGGCTCGTCGAGGGAAGGGACTTTCGGTCTCCCAATGACCTCCCGGACGGTCCTTCGAAGACTATCTGGGGAAAGAAACAGTTTGAATGGTTGAGGGAGAGCCTGATCCAGAGTGATGCCACTTACCGCGTTCTGATCAGCCCGACGCCGATTGTTGGACCGGATCGTCCGAAAAAGCGTGACAATCATTCGAATCGGAACTTCAGCTACGAAGGGAATCTCTTCCGGAGTTGGACCAGGGAACAGGGCCTCTCGAATCTGTTTGTGGTCTGCGGCGACCGTCACTGGCAATACCTTTCGGTGGATCCGGCAAGTGGGCTGAGGGAGTTCTCCTGTGGGCCCGCGAGTGACGAGCATGCTGGAGGTACACCCGGTGAGAATCCTGCCTACCACAAATTTCACCGGGTCGGCGGGGGTTTCTTATCGGTGAATGTTTCACGCCTGGATGACCAGCCTGAAATTGCCTTTCGTTTCCACGATGTGCAGGGGCAAGTCGTATACGAACGCACCTTTCCTTAGCCGGGACGATTCATAGAGTCACCACCAAGACAACAAGATCACCAAGAATCACGGGCTAGCGATGAGGGTTTTCGTACCAGATGACTCCCAGGCCTCGGCTCTCGGGACCGCTGTTTTCCTCGCATGTCACCACGTCCAGATCACCGTCACCATCGAGGTCAAGGAGTTCAATGCGATCGAACTTGATCCCTTCTGGTCCGCTGATGTCCTCGCCCTTCCACTGCACTCGGGCGCCCGGACCGCCATTCCTCAGCCAGATGAGGCCATGTTTTGGAGGATTGGCACCCTCACAGGAGTAGGCAATATCGATCCTGCCGTCGAGATCCAGATCTCCCGTGCAAACAGCCTTCGCTGTCCCCAGACCTTCAGGAAACTCGACCTTGATGACATCAGCCGGCCACTGGCCCGCAGGATCATCTGGACGGTGGAACTGGTAGATTTCGTTCGGTTTGACTGAAGCGAGGAGGTTGGTCGGTACAGGACCGTTGACAGTCCCGAGATCCAGAAACATCACTTCAACCCCGCTGGCGCCGATGCGGTGTTCAGCCCAGTTCCCTACGACCTCATCGGAACCAGGATGCTCCAGCCAGAGAACTCCTGAGGCGACCCCTTTTCTGTCCGAGGCAACTATGTCCGGGTCACCATCGCCGTCCATATCGGCCTCGATCAGCGACATGATCCAGTCGGCATCGTAGAGCTTGCGGAATCGCCAATTTTCCAGTTGTCGTGGGTTGGCCGGTGACTGAAGCCAGCCGATCACGGCTTCATCTCCTTTCGAACCGAGAACGAGATCCAAACCGTAGGCCCCGTCCACATCCATCGGCAAGGCGAACATCCACTGGGTTCTGCCCACCGTGGCCGGGATTGGCTCGGTGATCCATGAATCAGGATCCAGATAAAGGCGCTGATCTCGTGGAGCCCAGTGAACGAACACGGTTCGCGTGGTACCTTCACAGCTGCTGACAACGTCCACAGACCCGTCACCGTCCAGGTCAGCAAAGACTGCGTCCGCGACCGCAGGAGTGCGTCCTACCGTAACGGCCGGCCATCTCTGAGTCACGGTCTCGACTCCAGGATGGACATAAACCCTGGTTACTCCACCTTCTTCCCAGCCCGTCACCAGATCGGGCAGGCCGTCCGAGTTGACGTCGGCCACTCTCACACCGTCTGCTCCGCTGGACGAGTCATCAATGGTGTGCCGGATCCACGGACCGCCGGCAGGTGGTGCCCCGAGGGCGGTCAAGAATACCTGCACTCCGACGATCAGGAGGACAGCTACAGACCTTGTCAGTTCTGCACAAAAAGACATCCTGCTCACTTCAGGGCTCCAGAGTTCTTGTGTCTGACGCTTGGCCTTTGCCGAAAGCGCCCTTCCGAGTTCACCATTCTAGCTTGGATGATCTTGATTTTCTTTAGGCCTCCGGAGCGGAACAGGCTTGCGCCGTTGCCAGAGCCTGAATAGAATCGGCCGCAGATGTATGTCTTGGCCAGAAAGT
>JAUVSF010000362.1 GCA_030597245.1 Acidobacteriota bacterium | reverse complement strand
CTCGAAGCGAAACGGTCTATGCTGATTCGCATTTTGCCAGTTCGGTATGTGGTCCATGGGCCATAAAATGCAAACCTACAATATCTATAACGTCCGACTGACAGAATCTACGAGGGAAGTGAGCCTACACAAGATCTGAGAATAACTCCCTGAAAGTGGTTTCTCAATAGAGGTGGATACAGGGAAACAAAGAAGGGCATTGACTTGTCACCGACCGCTCTGCTAAAGCTACGAGCGATGATTACTCCAGATTGCTCAATCCAGTGTCTTTCAGGATTCCAGTGCCAACAATGGTGAAACGAATGCAGAGACGTGGTCTTAGTGGCGGGAAGAAGACAGATATGAACAGATTTATTCAAATTGGGATTTTGTCTTTGTTTGGGGCGCTTCTATGTTTCCGTCTCGAGGCTCAGATTCGCGGACCTCTGGTCGTGAATGACCGCTGGCCGGAATGCACCGAATTGCTGACCTGGGCGGATGACATTTTTCGAATTGACGGGGTTTCAAACGCAAGTGAACGGGACAAGGCAATCAGTCTTCACAGCTGGCTGCGGCTTTTCAACCGGCTCTGCGAAAATGTTGGTGGTATGTCTCATGCCGTTGAGGGTTCCTGGGGTGAGGAGGCGTTTCTTCACGATGCCCATAAACATCTTTTTGTTTACGGATGGGGCTATTGTTCCACACATTCTCTTATCGCAGAAGCGCTCTGGCAGGAGTACATCGGCGATCCTCTGGCAGCAGACCGGGTAATCGTGATGCACGACGACGGTGGGTACCACACCATGCACCGGCTCAGGTTGGACGGCTCTTTCGGAGCTTTTGATGCCCGTTACGGTTACTACTTGCTCGAACAGGACACTCCTGACGCTCGAATCCTGGACTGGGACGGGGTTGGAGATGATGCCGTTATTTTTGCCAACCTCAAATACAAGCACCGGGCCAAACCCTTTTTTGAGTTTCCGGAAAAAGAATTCCCTCGGGCTCTATGGGTAAAACCAAAAAAGGTATTCGAATCTGAAGATGCCTGGCGGGCGGCCGGGACGGAACCGGAAGTCGTGTTTCGGGACCGGAAATACAAGATGGGCACTCAGTTTCATGACATGCGGTTTCAGCTGCTGCGAGGGATGACGGTTGAACGTTACTGGGACAACAGCGCTCGCAAGTGGTATGTGCCGCAAACGAAAAAGGATATATTCCTGGCCGAAGGCCGCTTCTACCGAGTCGGAGCCAGCATGGTTGGGGCCGATGGGGAGAAGAATGATCCGAATCTGAGGTACATGGAGCCGTATTTCACGAGAGTCCCCAACGGAGCCGGTTATCCTGCTTACCTGGAAGGTGACCTTTCCCTGGGGCAGGCCTGGGGTAAAACGGTTTATGCTCCTGAGCTTGCTCGTGGCGATCTCTCCGAGGCTTTTCTTAAGGGTGAAGGATTGGAATCTCACTCCGAAGCACCCTTTATCCGTCCTGGTTCGGATGCTGGCGAAGGCGAATGGGTGCTTCAGTTCTATGCTCCTTTTATCCTCGTAGACGGCCTGGTAAAGGGAAGTCTTTTGGCTGGGGACGGCGATTCAGTCGAGGTGGCATTTCGCAGTCAGGTGCCGAAACGTTTCGACGTGAGCGAACCCGATCGTTGGATGCCCTGGAAGGTTTTGACTGCAAAGCCGGGGCCATTCCAGGTTTCATTGGATCGATCCGATTCTGCCGAAGGGGAAAGCTCTTTCCACGGCACCTATCGTTTCCAGATACGTCTCCGGTTTAAAGCAGCTTCAGATGCCTCTCATGTCGGCCTGACCGATTTCGGATTTGTTTCCTACTTCGAAAACGGAATCATGAGTATTCCGCAAATCTTTGCCGGCAGTAATACGATCCGATTCAAAGTCGAGGACGCTTCGAAGGTGGAATCAGACCTGTACGTCACTTACTCCTGGGAGAACGACAACGGAAAGGAAGCCAGTCACGTGAAGCGCCTTTATCCGGCACTTTTCTTCCAGGACAATGAAGCAGTCTATACTCTTTCGGCACCGGGACTCAGGCGTTGTACCAGCCTCATGATCGCCTACCCGTAGTTTCGGGAATATAACAATTCTATGGTTCTATGGGTCACTCCAGAGGAGAAGCGCAATTGATCCGCAGAGATATATTCAGATCTTTTTGGGGCCTTCTGTTAGGCAGTATTGTTCCCGGATACGGCAAAGAAAAGAAGCATAAAGGGTCTGTTCGAGAGTCTTCAAACTCAGACCACGTAGATGTTTTAGTGGTAGGTGGAGGTACTGCCGGAACAATATCAGCCATACAATCCGCCTTGGCAGGTGCAACTACTCAACTGCTTGAACTAGGAAGCCGGCTGGGTGGCACCATGACTACCGGAGGAGTTTGTTTCCCGGGACTATTTCATGCCTGGGGTCAACAGATAATCTCTGGAATCGGCTGGGATCTTGTGAAAAAGACAGTCGAGTTGCACGGTGGTACGTTTCCGGACTTTAACACTCCCTATCCGGATGAACACCATTGGCAGCACCAGGTTGTGGTCAATGCCCCTCTCTACACCATGCTGGCCGAGGAAGCCTGCATGGAAGCAGGAGTGACGCTGCATTACCATGAATTCCCCCTCGGCATTGAAGAAAACAGTCAAGGATGGAAAGTGGAGATAGCAGGCCCCGGTACTCATCGCAAAATACAATGTCGACAGATAATAGATTGTACCGGCGGTGCAGATGTAGCGGGTCTTATTGGAATGCGCAGACTACGGGATGACGACACTCAGCCAGGATCGATCCTTTTCAAGATCGGCGGCGATTTTCATTGGGGTAGGGACCGCTTGCAGCAGATCTACGTGTTTGGTGCAGATTCATCCTCCTCCGCCACACGGACAAAGGCGATCGTTGATGGTAGACAGAAGGTACTTGAGGAACTGCGGAAGAGACGAGCTCAACCTGGTAATGAGCACATGCAGCTTATACATTTGCGCCCTGAAACGGCAGTGCGTGAAAGCCACCGGATTGTCGGAGAGTATCAGATTACCAAGGATGATATTTTATGTGGCAGATTGTTCGAAGATGCAGTCTGCTTCGCCTTTTACCCTATCGATCTGCATACAAACCAAGGTGTCAATCCATTACAGTTAAGTGAAGGAACTGTACCGACAATACCCCTGCGCGCATTGATACCCAAGGGCCGGCGGAATTTCATGGTTGCCGGCAGAAGTTTCAGCAGCGACCGTCTGGCGAATTCCTCGTTGCGCGTACAGGCAAGCTGCATGGCTATGGGGCAGGCTGCTGGAGCTGTAGCTGCACTGGCAGCCAAATCCAAGACGACGCCTTTAGATGTACCTAACGAGGATATCCGATCGTTGTTGAGCGAGTTTGGCGCTATCGTTCCCGAGCGGGCATAGTGACAGGAATACATACGGAAATAATGCGATTGGCCTGAGTAACCTCAAGAGTGGACACGCACAGGCTGTAGAAGGGACGGGTTGATCAATGCTAAAGAAAATCATTTTGGTCGCGTGTCTCTTAACTATTATTCCAGCGTGTTCCCCGAGATCTAGCTCGAATCGCTTCTTCCAGACGGCAAGGCCAGTGTGGCCGATTGGGCTGGAGAAGGAAAAGAATCTTCTAGTAGGCTTCCGAGCTGTTATCGATTCCCCTCCGGGAGACAGGGTAGTTCTACGAATCGCTGCATCCAGCCTCTATCGCTTCTTCGTTAACGGTGCTTTTGTGGGCCATGGGCCCGCTCGAGGACCTCACGGCTACTACCGCGTCGATGAATGGGACCTGAGCAACTATCTTGTTCAGAAAGAGAACCTGGTTGCTGTTGAAGTAGCTGGATATAACATCAACAGCTACTATCTGTTGAATCAACCGTCCTTTTTGCAGGCTGAAATCGTAGCGGAAGGCGAGGTTCTAGCGTCAACCTCAGGCTCCGGCATCCCGTTTGAAGCAATCCTCCTGAAAGAAAGGCTACAGAAAGTTCAACGCTACAGTATCCAGAGGACTTTTACTGAGATGTACAGGCTGCATTCTGGCTACGATGCCTGGCGGACGAACGCTGCAGCTGACTACGGTTCGGTCCAGACCTCGGCATTGCCGAGGAAGGAGCTTATCGCTCGCGGAGCACCCTACTCCAGGTTTCAACTCCGACAACCCCTGAGGCATTGTGGAGCCGGACGAATCAAAAGAGGTGTTGAACCCGATGAACTCTGGAAGGACAGATCTCTGACTCAGATCGACCCAGCCACCGGCGGTTTTGCCGAAGCAGAACTTGCTGAGATTCCAACCCTAGATCTTCAACGGATTGCCTCGATTCCCGATCAGAGCACAGTAGGAAGATGGTCTGTTCAGGATGTTTTGCAGCTGTCCCAAGATTCCTACCGCATTCTTGACTTCGGCACCAACCTCACTGGTTTCATAGGAGCAAGAGTAACCGCTCACAAGAATTCCAGGCTCTACTTCACGTTCGACGAACTCCTGACCGATAACGATGTGGATTTCAAACGACTCAACTGTGCCAATTTTGTCAGTTACCAGTTGGAACCAGGCGAATACAGGCTCGAGACCATCGAACCCTACACCCTTCGCTACATGAAGGTGTTTGTGCTTGATGGTGAGTGCAGTGTTGAGGGTCTTTACCTGCGGGAATATGCAAATCCGGATGTGTGGCAGGCGTACTTTGCCGCTTCGGACGCGAGATTGAACCGGCTCTTTGAAGCGGGGAGAGAAACGTACCGTCAGAACGCAGTGGACATATTCATGGATTGTCCCTCCCGAGAAAGGGCCGGGTGGCTCTGCGACAGTTTCTTTACCTCACGCGTAGCTATCGACCTCTCCGGTGACACCCGGGTCGAGACCAATTTCTTCGAGAACTACCTCCTGCCGCCAACCTTCCCTGCCCTGAAAGATGGAATGATTCCAATGTGCTATCCAGCCGATCACGGTAATGGTCGCTTCATACCCAATTGGGCTCTCTGGTTTGTCCTCGAATTGGAGGAGTATCTCCAGAGGAGTGGTCACCATTCAATGTCCAAAGCTTTGAAGCCGCGCGTGACCAGGCTGCTCGAATACTTTGAGACTTTCGAGAATCAGGACGGTCTGCTGGAAGGACTGGAGAGCTGGGTCTTCATTGAATGGTCTATGGCGAACCGGTTCGTGCAAGACGTGAACTATCCTTCGAACATGCTGTACGCTGCTGCTCTGGATGCCGCGGGGCGTGTCTACGAGAATCCAGACTATCGACAGAAAGCTGGCCGCGTACGAGAGGTGATCAGGAAACAGTCTTTCGATGGACAGTTCTTCGATGACAACGCGATGCGAAGAGACAAGAAACTTGAAATCACTCGCAACCGGACAGAGGTTGGTCAGTATTTTGCCTTCTTTTTCAATGTAGCTACACCGGACAGCCACCCCTCTCTATACCGGCTGCTCCGCGACGAGTTTG
>JAUVSF010000056.1 GCA_030597245.1 Acidobacteriota bacterium | reverse complement strand
CAGCCGTCGGTCAAGTTCTTCAGATGACTCAGCCTGAAGAGGTTGGTGTTTCGGTTGAGAGACTGAAGCGGCTGGACGACGTGATTCAGGCCTCTATTGCCGAGGAAGAAACGCCGGGGGCCGTGGTTGTAGTAGCCAGGAAAGGGAGGGTTATTTGCCGCAAGGCTTTTGGGTATCGATCAAAGGAAGCGGAATTGGCTGAACCGCTTTCGATTGATTCCATCTTTGACTTGGCCTCCCTTACAAAAGTTATCGCGACGGCTACATCGGTCATGGTCCTGGTGGAGGAGGGGAAACTCACCTTGGGAGACCCCGTTGCTGACCACATCCCTGAGTTTGGCCGCCGAGGGAAGAAGAAGGTGACTATCGGACACCTTCTCACTCACTATTCCGGTCTCAGGCCGATCCTCGATCTGAGCCCTGCCTGGAAGGGTCACGAGAAGGCGATCCAGTTGGCCTGTCGGGAGAGACTTGTCCGGCCCGCCGGCAAGGCATTTGTCTACAGCGATATCAACTACATCCTGCTTGGCGAGGTGGTCCATCGAGTTAGCGGCAGCCCCTTGGAAGAGTTTGCTGTGCAACGGGTGTTTGCGCCCCTGGGGATGTCAGACACAGGTTTCAACCCTGAGGGTGAAAAACTTGGTCGGGTGGTTCCGACGGAGAGAAAGAAGAATGGCGAGCTCCGCAAGGGAGAAGTGCACGACCCAAGAGCGTTTCGCATGGGGGGCGTAGCCGGGCATGCAGGGCTCTTTTCAACCGTCGACGATATCGCCGTCTGGGCTCAAATGATCCTCAATGGGGGAGTGTACGGTGGTGTACGGGTGCTCTCTCCGTTAGGTGTGCTCAAGATGACAACGCCTCAGAACCCCGTTGGCGGTGATGACTGGAGAGGTATTGGATTTGATATCGACACTCGATTCAGTTCGACTCGGGGCGATCTGTTTCCGGTGGGCTCGTTTGGGCATACCGGATTCACAGGAACGTCTGTTTGGATCGACCCCTTTTCAGAGACATTTGTGATCCTGTTTACCAGTCGCCTGTACCCTGATGGGAAAGGAAACGTTGTTACGCTGAGGCGAAAGGTCGCCTCTGTGGTGGCAGGCTCGATTATTGACTATCCGCTATCGCGGGAACTCTACTACCTTCGTTACTGACGGTAACCGATGTCCTACTTATGTCCGGTGTGCAAAAGTCGGCTTTGGCATCGCCCTTTTCACAGGCGCCTGAAATGCCCTCGCTGCGGAGCCGAGTTTAGGCCCACTGTTCCTGGGGCCTATTTCCAATTGCTGCTGGTGCTTTTTGTCCTGGTTTCAGTCGGGCTCGTCGTTATCGTCTACGGTCGAAGCATGTGGCTGATTCTGCTGTTTTTCTGTCTGATCGCAGCGTTCTTCATTTTTCTTCCAAAGCTGATTGACCTCCAGCCGATCGATTTCACTGTTGCTGAGGGGCCGCTTACAGCGGAAGAAATGCAGCTCAAGCTGGAGTATTCTGATTGGGATCGGCGAGAGGAAAAACAGAGCCCCGGGTTTGGCCCCTTCTATTACGTTTCAATCCTTGTTCTACTGCTGATCTTCATCCTGCTGATCTCCCTGATGCTCAAGTTCTGAGTCTGGCATTAGAAGCTTCAGGACTTCATGGTTGGCAGGAGGAGTTCTCCGGGCCAGAAGTTCGGAAGCAGTTAGCCAAAGTGCCTCTTCAGTCGGCATGGAAGTAGGGTCTTGAATCTCCAGTCAGCATTTCCGCCGGTCTGTGCCATGAACTTCGTCGCAAACGAACTGATGCGGTTCGTTCTCCTTTCAGCTGGTTGAGGTTGAAGAGCGCTCTGGTGCCGTCTCAATACCCCATCGGGACACCAGGTAGATTCCTGCTCCCACCAATAGGGCACCCACGATTATGACCGGACCGACTTGCTCACCAAGCAACCACCAGGCCAGGGCCGTGGCAAGCACCGGCTCGGCCAGAATCAGGGTAGAAATCGTGGTCGCCGAAAGGTGCTCGAGAGCCCAATTGTACGATGTGTGTCCCAGACTCTGAGGCACGAGTCCCAGCAGGAAGAGAAACATGTAAGTGCGGGTGGAGAATCCGGCTAACGAATAACCTGAAAGCAGTACAAGTACTCCGAGGACAGCGGCTGCAATCAGGTAAGTAGGATAAACGTAGTGGATAAGGGACCTCGTTTGCCTGATGGTTCGGCCCGATATGAGATAGATTCCAAGCATCACGGCTCCAAGCAAGGCCAGTGTCGCGCCTCGCCAGTCGCCGAGCCGAGCGAGATCATCCCAAACCAGGACCAGGCTCCCCGAGAGGGCGAGGCTCAACCCGGCCAGCCCGCGCTGGGTAAGCCGCTCCCTGAGGGAGAAATGTGAATACACTGCAACCAGTGCCGGAGAGGTGTTTACAAGAAGCACTGAGACAGCCACGCTGGTGTAACGCAGAGAGGCGATCCAGAAAGCGAAGTGCAAAGCTAATGCACAGCCTGCGATTAGAAGACCTTTGTTGATCATCGCAGGTCGTGGGGAGGAACTGAGCCAGTAGAAGGGCGCCAGAAGCAGACATGCCCAGAGCATCCGGTAAAAAGCGATCGAAAGAGAGGGAGCCTCCTGGCTGAATCGAACCAGAATCGACCCTGACGACGTAGACAGGATCCCAATCACAAGAATCAGTATGAGACTTTCAAGGCTTGGGCGGGATTTTTTGTCCAGGGGTACCTCCGCATGGATACATGGTTGACGATAGAGAGTACTCGATTCCACTGGCCGTAAACAAGAACCACCGGGAGTCAGCCGTGCCGGGTTCCAATTGATCGAGATGACTAGCCCGCTTTTCTCCCCAGGTTACATTGCGGGACACTTGAAGAGCCCCCGAACTCGTTCGTCGTTCGACATTCGTCCCTCGACCTTCCCCAGGGCTCTGTCTCGCACAAGAAAGTAGGCATGGCGGAGGATAAGCTTGTCACGACATGCTCGCTCCGAATGTCCGTGACGGCCTGGAAGGCCATCTTCCTCCCTGGGGTTCCGTATAGCAGGAAATCGTATGCGAGGCGGAAGATAAGCTTCCAGCTTGTCACCACGGATCCTCCTCCAGTGCGAAGTGACGGCCTGGAAGGCCATCTTCCTCCCTGGGGTTCCGTATAGTAGGAAATCGTATGCGAGGCGGAAGATAAGCTTTCAGCTTGTCACCACGGGGCTTCTTCCAGTGCGAAGTGACGGCCTGGAAGGCCATCTTCCTCCCGGGGGCTCCGTATAGTAGGAAATCGTATGCGAGGCGTGGTTACCGCAAAGCTATCGCATCTCCAGGCGCTCCTTACGAGATGGGGGAGCGAGTTGAGTTTTGGGGTGGACTAGGTGCAGCATTGTTCAAGTGGTATAAAGCGGGAAGACTCTGCTCAGTTTGATTGAGACTGAGTGCCTGGGACTTGGAACTCGGGCGTTGGAACTTACCCGAAACGGAGGATCATATGAAGAAGAAAATGACGATGGGACTGATAGTTGGAAACCGCGGCTTTTTCCCCGATCACCTCGCAAAGGACGGCCGGGAAGAGATGATCAAGGTTCTGGAGGCGGCAGGTATAGAGGTTGTGACCGTGGGGCCGGAAGACACGAAACATGGAGCCGTAGAAACCCGGGGGGAGGCCAAAAAGTGTGCCGATTTGTTTCGTTCCAGGGCTGATGACATTGACGGAGTCATCGTCTCGCTGCCCAATTTTGGTGACGAAAGAGCAGTTGCCGACACTATGCGCCTGTCGAAGTTGGATGTTCCTGTTCTGATCCAGGCTACGCCCGACTCCTCTTCGAGAATGACCCTTCAGTTCCGCCGTGACAGTTTCTGCGGCAAGATGTCGGTCTGCAATAACCTGAACCAGTACGGAATACCCTATTCTCTGACTACTCTCCATACTGTCAATCCGGACTCCGAACAATTCCGAGAGGACCTGGGACAGTTTGCCGCCGTCTGCCGGGTGGTAAATGGTCTGGATGGAGTCAGGATCGGCGCAATTGGAGCCAGGCCTGCGGCCTTCAACACCGTTCGGTACAGCGAAAAACTCCTCGAGGGTTCGGGAATCTCCGTTGAAACGGTAGATCTCTCGGAGATCATGGGCAGGACCCAGAAGCTGGGCGACGACGACCTTGCCGTGAAACAGAAACTGCAAGCGATTGCGGATTACGTCGATACCGGTGGTGTTCCGCAGGAAGCTCTGCTAAGAATGGCTAAGCTGGCTGCCGTGGTTGAACACTGGATGGAGGAGACTGACGTTTCAATGAGTGCTGTCCAGTGTTGGACCGCCGTCGAAGAATACTACGGTGTTGTCCCTTGTACGATGATGAGCATGATGAGCGATGCGCTTCTCCCCAGTGCTTGTGAGGTTGACGTATGTGGGGTGGTCGCGATGTACATGATGCAGCTCGCCTCCGAGACTCCGAGCGCTCTTCTCGATTGGAACAACAACTATGGAGAAGATCCCGACAAGGCTGTGTGTTTCCACTGCAGCAATCTTCCGAAGCACTTCTTCCAGGATGTACGGATGGATTTTCAAGAGATCATTGCGGGCTCTATGGGTAAGGAGAACACCTTTGGCACGGTCGTAGGAAGGGTAAAGGCCGGCCCCCTGACGTTTACCAGGATCTCAACAGATGAATACAGTGGCTCGATTTGCGGTTATGTCGGGGAAGGCCGTTTTACTGATGATCCTCTCACGACCTTTGGCGGATACGGCGTGGCGGAGATTCCGAACCTTCAGGACCTCCTTCATTTTATTTGTGAAAATGGGTTCGAGCATCATGTTGCGGCTAACCTTTCTTCCGTGGCACCAGTGATTCATGAAGCCGCGAGCCGCTATTTGGGCTGGGACATCTATCGGCACAATTGAGCCTTGAGCAGGACTCGATCAAGTAAGGCACCTAACGAATCCTGGAAAGCCGGGAAAGGTGGTCTTAAGCTGGGCTAGTTGGAACGGCTGAGTGAGATAGGAGTTGGATTATGGCTGTTGTGGCAGGCGTCGATTTCGGTACCTTGAATGTGCGGGTTTCAATTGTGGATAGTGACAGGGGGCGGATTGGCTCGGCTACTGGAGAATACCCTCTGATCAGGAAAAGAGAAGATCCTGATCACGCTACTCAGCGGCACGAAGATCATATGCAAGCCTTGGTGGCCGCAATGCGCCAGGCAGTTCAGGATGCTGGGATAGGGGGAGATGAGGTAATGGCTGTTGCGCTCGACACAACAGGTTCGAGTGTGATCCCCGTGGGTGAGGGGTTGGTGCCGGTCGGTGACTACTACCTCTGGTGTGACCATCGTGCAAAGAATGAGGCTGCCCTGATCACCGCCAGGGCCCACGAGGAGGGTTTAGAAGCCATTCAGTGGTACGGAGGTGTGTATTCCTCGGAGTGGGGTTTCGCCAAGTTGCTGCACTGGCTTCGAAACAATGCTGAAAAAAGAGCGCGGATGGTTACCGCACTCGAACACTGCGACATGGTCGCAGCCGTTCTTTGCGGAATCACCTCTCCCCAGGATGTCCCCCGAAGTATCTGTGCTATGGGGCATAAATGGATGTGGAATCAAGATCTGGGTGGACTGCCTCCAGAAAGCTTCCTTGCCGGCCTTGATCCGATCCTGACTGGAGTACGAGATAAATTGTCGGGACGTTATGAGACCTCCGATTCGATAGCCGGATATCTGTCAGACACTTGGGCCCAGAAACTCGGGCTACGCCCCGGAATCCCTATTCCGGTAGGTGCCTTTGATGCCCATTGGGATGCCATTGGTGCCGGAATATGCGAGGGAGATGTGGTGAACGTCGTTGGGACTTCTACCTGCATTATGGCAATCGCCAGGGAAGTGGACTTGATCCCTGGTGTCTGTGGGGTGGTAAGAGGCTCCATACATCCGGATTACTTTGGAATTGAGGCGGGTCTGTCGGCAACCGGAGATATTTTCTATGCAATCGCCAGGCGAGCCGAAACTTCAGTCGCAGATCTTTCGAGAGGACTGGAAGAGTACCGGCCCGGCCAGACTGGACTGCTGCGCCTGACCTGGGACAACGGCGACAGGACGGTGCTTGTGAATGCTGAACTGGGTGGAGTCACCCTCGGTTGGAACCTGACACACAATCCACAGGATGAGTTGTTTGCTGCGATTGAGGGAACAGCGCTGCACACTCGGATCATTCTTGAGCGAATGGCTGAACACGGAGTGACCATTGACCGCGTCATCAATGGGGGCGGAATCCCGCAGAAGAATGAGACCTTGAACCAGATCTACGCAAATGTGTTTCAGAAACAGGTGCTCGTACCGGAGAAAGAGGTCACGAGCTTGGGTTCGGCCATTTTTGCCTTTATGGCAGCGGGTGTTTTCTCCAGTATTGAGGAAGCGCAGGAGGCTTTGTGTCCCAGCCATCGGATCGTTGAACCGGACCCGGATTCAGGCCCCGTTTATGATGAACTGTTTGCACTCTTCCGGAAGCTCTATTTCGGATTGGGTAAGCCGAAGTCGGAACCTGTTTCTATTGGTAATGTATTACCCGTCCTGCGAAGAATCGCTTCCGAGGCCCGGGAGGGAAGTAAGTAGTAAGAAGTAAGTAGCAAGAAGTAAGTAGTAAGCAGTGATCGGCCTGCCCTCCATAGCTCGAAGAGCGCAGGAGGGTTATCGGTGATCGGTAATCGGCTTGTCCTCCATAGCTTCAGCGAAGGAGGATGATCGGTAATCGGGTAGATTTACCACCAAGACACCAAGGTCACCAAGAAAATGTCACCCACAAAACGGGAGAATTTCTAGAAGCCCTCAATACTCCAATACTCCCAAGCCCCAAGACCCTCTCCTCACTTCTGTCCGTAGTAGGCTTGCGGCCCGTGTTTCCGCAAGAAATGTTTATCCAGCAAGGTGGCTGAGATGGGTGCAGTCGCGGGGTTTAGGCGGACGGTGTAAAGGGCTATTCTGGCGATTTCCTCCAAGAGCACTGCCGTATGTGCAGCCTCCCGGGCAGAGGGTCCCCAGCTAAACGGCCCGTGTCCGGAGACTAGAACCGAGGGGAATTCAGTCGGATCGAGTTCGGCGAAACGCCGAACAATCACGTTTCCGGTGTTGCGCTCATATTCATTTTCTATTTCGTGGGGCTGCATCGATTCTGTAACCGGAACTGGACCGTGGAAGTAATCGGCATGTGTGGTCCCGAAACAGGGGATTTCGAGTCCTGCCTGCGCCCATGCAGTGGCGAATCTCGAATGGGTGTGAGCGACACCTCCAACCTCGGGAAAGGATCTGTAGAGGACCAGATGGGTGGGCAGATCCGAGGATGGGTGCAGCGTCCCCTCGACAACATTCCCTTCCAGGTCAGTGACAACCAGGTCTTCGGATTTCAACGCGCTATACTCCACCCCGCTGGGTTTGATGATCACGAACTTCCGATCTCGACTGATGCCGCTGGCATTTCCAAAGGTTGAGACCACCAGTCCCTGCTGCACCAGCTCCAGGTTGGCTTCGAGAACTTCCTGTTTCAACTTCCTCAGCGAGTCATCCATTTCTGATCCCTTCAATCATCTCTCACCCACCGATCGGGCTCGAGTCTTCGAATTGTATCGCATGGCTAATTCATCCTGAACAAATCTGAGCGGAAGAGGTCCTAAGACGAGCTTCGAGCCTGTACATCTGTTCCCTTGGGTTTTGTGATTCGTAAACTGTAATCGGTTATCGGTTATCGGTTATCGGTTATCGCGCAGGTAGTAAGTAGTGAGTAGTAAGTAGTACGAAGTGAGGATGGTCAGAAAGAGATCCTAGTGATTTCGTGATTTAGTGGTTGAATCCCGAGTCCCGAGCCACGAGCCCATTCGCACCTCGCACCTCGAACTTCGAACTTTCTTTAGGCCCCAAAATCTTGACGGCTGTCACCTGCTGTCCATATCGTGACGTGTAAGAGTCTATCCAGCGGAGGGAAGGTGTGGACGTGTCGATCAGAATTCTGATTACCGGCGGGACTTTCGACAAAGAGTATGATGAGATTAAGGGGCGACTCTACTTCAAAGACACTCACATGGCCGAGATGTTGAAGTTAGCCCGTTGCCGACTGGATGTTCAGATCCGAACGGTGATGATGATCGATAGCCTGGAGATGACCTCTGAGGATCGCCGGCTGGTGCTTCAGAATTGCCTCAAGGCACCAGAGACCCAGATCGTCGTTACCCACGGAACGGACACTATGGTCGAAACCGCTCGTGTGTTGGCCGGGGCGATCAAGGATAAGACAATCGTGCTAACAGGCGCGATGATTCCTTACGCTTTCGGTAGTTCTGACGGGCTTTTCAATTTGGGGAGTGCCCTTTCGTTGGTGCAAGCTCTCCCTCGCGGAGTGTACATTGCGATGAATGGCCAGTACTTCGAGTGGAATCGAGTGAAGAAGAATCAGGAACTTGGGTTGTTCGAAATAATGGAGTGAGATCGCCGAAGAAAGCCGGGCCCTGAAAGTGGCCACAAAAGTTGTCAAAGTTGGACAGGCTTTGTGAGGCTCTGAGTGAACACTGGTTGTCGGGAGGTTCTCTATGTTTAAAGAAGGTTCTGTCTTGCCTGGTCGAAGGCTTGTCCTGAAGCTACTCGTTCTTTTCACTTATTGTGCTTTCCAAAACGCATATCCTTGTCTTCGTGCACAGCCCGGCTCCCAGGCATCCGAACTGTCCGAAGTCTCGCTTCCCAAGACTACTGTCTGGGCCGGGCTCGACGGGAAACCTCTTCCCTTTACAAGTCACGAAGAGATCAAGGAGTTTCTTCGTACTGCAAAGGTTGTGTCCAAGCATGACGTTGATGTTGGTGTCACCAATCCTTGGAGGCTGGTTCTCGAGCGGGATGGAGTCAAAGCGCAAGGTATTTTCCGGCATGTCAACCTCTACAAAGAGCGCTGGGTGGATCCGAAACGGGGGGCTCGCCTAAGGTGGCGCGACTATTGCGTTTATGAGTGCGCAGCTTACGAACTGAGCAGACTCCTGGGCCTTGACTTCATTCCACCTGTAGTCCGGAGGCGTATTGACAAGACGGATGGCACGCTACAGCTATGGGTCGAGGACGCACTCATGGAGAAGGATCGGGAGGAAGAAAGCATCCTGCCGCCTAACTCGCTGAAGTTTGTCCTTCAAGTGCAGGTGATGAAGATTTTCGACGACTTGATTTACAATGACGATCGAAATTCGGGCAATATGCTTTATGATAAGACGTGGAAACTCTGGCTGATTGACCACACCCGCGCATTTCGATTGTTTGAAGAACTCCCCGGGATTTCACAGCTTCAACGGTGTGAAAGAGGGCTGTGGGAGAACCTGCAGAATCTGGACGATGAGTTGATCAAGGAGCGGTTGAAAGGCTCACTCAATGGTTTGGAGATCAAGGGCCTTTTGAAACGCCGTGTTTTGCTGGTGGAGCACTACCGTGCACGGATCGCCGAAAAGGGTGAGGCCGGCATCCTGTTCACTGTTCCGTGATTTAAGAGAGGTTTGACAAGGATGTGGTATTTGGCGTTGTTTTCGGCGTTCCTCGCGATTCTATCCTGTACGACAGGGGAGCCTTCCATTCAGAAGCCACTGCCCTCGGGGGCAGAGTCACTGTTTGACGGTAAGTCGCTGGAGGGTTGGGAGATTACTGACTTCGGCGGGCAGGGCAGGGTCTCAATTCGCGATGGGGCGGTTGTCCTTGACTACGGGGATACTCTCACCGGGATCACGTGGAAAGGTGAATTCCCACGAACCAATTACGAAGTTACCCTCGATGCCATGCGCGTAGAGGGGACAGACTTCTTTTGCGGAATGACGTTTCCGGTCCGTGACTCGCACTGTTCGCTGATTGTGGGTGGCTGGGGTGGCCCAGTGGTAGGACTTTCGAGTATCGACGGTATGGATGCCTCAGAGAACGAAACAAACACCCTGATGAGATTCGAGCGGAACCGGTGGTATGCAATTCGCTTGCGAGTTACCGGTGACCTTGTCCAGGCGTGGATTGACGAGGAACTGCTCGTTGATATGGACACCAAAGGGTGGGACGTGGACATTCGTCCAGAAGTCAGTCTCTCGAGACCGTTTGGCATCGCCGCGTGGGTGACAACCGCCGCTCTGAGAAACATCGTCCTGCGGCGGCTGCCTGATTGAATCAACCGTTTCTGAAGGGGGCAGTATAGGATTCGATTCAAAGACATCGAGATTCGCGAGTGAACGAAGCTCTTGGCCTCCGTTTACGAGACTGCGTTTCTTCCCCTTGCCCGGTGACGCTAAACCGCGATCAAAAGAACTTGTAGTTGTTCGGCCTGGCCACCTCGGGAAAGGGGCAGGCACCGAAACCCAGCTGCGCCGGAGTATAATCCCGCTTCGAGTTCAGGGCCGCATCCCATTCAATCAGCTGGCCGCTGTAGGCCGATTCTCGCCCCATAATTGCGGTTAACGTGCCTTCCGCTACGGCTCGAGCCTCGTTGATCGGTTTCCCGTTCCGGATACTCTCGATGAGGTCCAGGTGCTCCTGCTCGTAGGGATCGATCATATTTCCTTCGTACTTCCAGGTACTGGCCCCTGGGATCGTGTCTTCGCAGTTACTGCTTCCTCGACTACCGAGAACTGCCAGGGCAACCCGGTTGGTGCAGCCTTCGATCTGCCGGCACTGACTGAAAACACGAACCCCGTTTCCGTATTCATATTCGACTGCAAAGTGATCGTAAATGTGCCCGTAGTCCTCATCGGGACGCTGCAGCCGGCCACCCATTGCATAGGCTGAAACGGGGTGGGCTTTCAGTACCCAGTTCATAGCATCAAGCATGTGTACGTGCTGTTCCACAATGAAATCGCCACACAGCCAGGTGAAGTAAGGCCAGTTGCGCAATTGGGATTCCATGTCACCCCACCCGGGCTCACGTGGAATCACCCAGATTTCGCCGATGTTGAAGTAGCATCGACCTTCGACAATGTCGCCTATAGCGCCGTCGTGTAGACGCTTGATAGTTTCGATATGATCAGCACTGTGCCGGCGGACCGTACCAGCCAGGATGCCCAGTCCCTTCTTCTTCGCAATTTCGCCCGATTCCATAATGGAGCGAACTCCGGGTGCATCGACGGCAGCCGGTTTCTCCATGAAGATGTGTTTGCCCGCTTCAACCGCGGCACGCACCTCTGCCGGACGGAAGAAGGGAGGCGTTGCCAGGATGACATAGTCTACTTCTTCCAGCTCCATCACCTTCTTGTACGCGTCGAAGCCAACGAAACACAGAGAGTCGCGAATTTCGACTCCGACGTTCTTGAGCTGTTGCCTGCACTCTCGTAGTCGTTCTGGGAAGAGGTCAGCCAGCGCGACAATGCTTACGTTTTCTGCTTTGGGCCGGGCGCCCGGCACTGCATCCTCCGTGTGATAGCCGTTGTGCGGCGGTGGGTAGATAACCTTGGTCTTGGCACCAATGACGTTCAAGGCTGCACCCGTGCCCCGGCCTCCACAACCAATTACTCCCACGCGGATCTGATCGCTTTTTCCGTAACCGGAAGCGACACCGGTGGAAACGAAAGGAAACTGCGAGGCGACAGCTACTCCTGCCACCGAGGATTCCTTCAGAAACTGGCGTCTGGAGACGTTTGACGACGGCAACTCTGAGTTTGATTTGTTGTTTTTCATAGTCATTCCTCCGCTAGATTGCTTCAGTTCAATCAGTCTATTTTGATTCTTCCTCCAAAGCTATCAGGACTGCCGCAATGATTGCGATGACGATTCCAATACTATGTACGGGATGAGGAAGGGTCCAATACATCGCGAGCGAGATAAAGATCGTCACAACCGGGGCTCCGGCGTTGATCAACGGGCTGATAATGATAGCCTTCCCATACCGATAGGCATAAACCAGGAAGAGCGCCCCTATTGAGTTGAGAACTTGTATGGCGGCCGCAAGATAGGGGCCTCGGAATCCCCAGTTAATCTCCTGGGTAAAGTCGGTGATCCAGATTGCGAAGGGGCTCAACAAGAGCGCCGTGAGCATCATATAGAAGAAGATGCTTTCGGCCCTCATTCTTCGGTTCGCGTAAGAAATCACGAATCCTTGGATTCCCCAGGCCAAAAAGACCAGTAAGGCGAGGAAAACCCAGTACCCAGCTCCTCCTGAGCTGCCTTCAGAGTAGGACAGGAACACTCCTGCCGTCAGCGCCAGGATAATCCCGAGCCATCCTTTTCGTGACGCACGCTCTCTAGAGATGATTAGCGCCATCAGAATTGTCACCATCGGCGATAGTGCAATGAAAGGAAAAACGAGATGGGCAGGAGCGGTGCGAAGGGTCTTGAAAAGAATTAGCTGGCCGCCGGCGCCAAGGAATCCGGCCGCACAGCCCAAAAGGATGGCTGGCATGCTGTACTCGAGTTTCCAGTCGGCGAGGCGCAGAGCCACCAGAGCCGGTGGGATCATCGTTAAGGCCCACACGCAATATCCAAGCGTCTCCGGAAATCCAGCTTCTGCCGTTGAATTGATCAGGGCACCCCAGAGTCCCCATGCACCTACCGTGAAGATTGTGTAAAAGAGCCACAGTCGCTGATTCTTCATTTGATTTTCCTCAGATGAGAGGCCCTGTTCTCCTCTCCCGGGTCCATTCCGGAACGATGCTGCCGGTACCAATCCAGTGTGGTCTCATCCCTTTGTGAGCAGGTATACGGGGGGTGAAGTCTCGTCTGTTCATGCTGGTTCTATTTTCCCACCGTTTGCCATATTGGTAGAGCTGGTTTGAGCGTCCAGCTCTGCCGTTTGGCAAGCTCCATCATCTCGGGTGCCTCAAAATTGGGGGGAAATATGACCCAATCCCAAATGCTCTTGTCATTCTTCACGTGTTTGGCAGGACGAAGCTCTGCCGGTTCGAAGAGAATCTCAGCAGGGTTCCCTGGATCGGGTTGCGTGTCCAGCACATAGCGGGCTGTCGTTACCAGAAAACTCTCGGGACTCACGACTTGGCTCCCGAGCCAAATGGTGCCCGGAATTCGCTCCTCAGATTTCATAAAGCGAACCACATCCTGGACGGTCCGCTCGTACTGGTTGAGCGAGGTTCCGATAACCCTCTGAGCAGGCTGCAAGTTGATTGGCCCCAGAATGGGAGGCCTTTCCAGCTGAAGGGGAGTCGCGGGTTCATCTGCCAATTTGGTTTCGGCAAATCGGGTCAACAAGGAGAAGATCTCACTTGCAGAGAGCGAGAAACGTTGTTGTTCCTGGTAATTAACGCCACGGGATTCCACGGCCCTGGCGATTTCCAGTAGCTCGGCCTCGCTGAAACTGCGAAGCAGTGCAAGGTCCGGATAGAGCGCGGGAAGCATCCTGGCCGTCTTGAATCGGATCTTGGGAAACGATTTGATGAATCGAATATAGTCCTCGAAGGTGGTATGGGCTGTTTCCACTTCCTCGGCCGATTTGACCGGTGGTTTTTTCCAGGTTGAACGAGGCGGGTTGGCACCCTCTGAGAAATTCACCCCGTCCCAAAACTCAGCATGTACGAATTCACAGGGGTGATAGTAGATGCTGATGACTCCGCCGCCGCTCTCCTTAAGTTCTCGATGCGCTTCCTGGAACTCGGCCTTGGCGTGTTCCAAGTCGTTTGAGCCTCCTAATTCAGTCCGAATCGTATGGGTCAGTGAATAGAAGGTCAGTATCCCGTCGTACCAGAAAGGTCGGCCGTCGAGGCTAACGTGGGATCCGTCGTCCAGATATACCGGGATCCTCCAGCTTCTGAGGGCACCGTATTGCTGTGGGCCCCACGAACTGCCAGGCTGTCCGTAGCAACTAGCCGGTCGTCCAGTGATTCTCTGCAGATCAACCAATCCCGGATACTCCCGCCGCTGGAATTCAGCGACACCTTCCTCCCAGCCCAAGGGCGACAAGTAAAGGGCTGGCGTAGGTTGGACGCTGTGAAAGTTGGTGTGGTATCCGACATCATGCCGTTTCAGGATTGTGAGGATGTCCTTCCGGTCTCGTTCCTTCAAAACTCGGGCCTTTTCTCCAACGATCTTGAATGTCGCCGGCGCACTTTCCTCTGCGAGGAAGGTTGCGATTCTCAGTAAAGCGTCATCCGATTCAGGGAGGATGAAATCCTCGGTGTCGAACCAGAGGATGACATAGACTGGGGAGCTGTCGCCTTTAGCTGCGACAGATGTCCCGGACAGCAGGATCGACACGACAAGAAGGAAGACTGAAAAGAATACAGTGTGGCCAATTCTCACAAGACACCTCCACGGGATCATTTTGGATTTTCCTAAAGATTGAGCCTAGTACATCAACTCGTGAGGCTCAAGCTTGAAGGGCCAACTTCTGGGGGGCTGGGAGCTGGGAACTGCTTGATCGGTTATCGGTTATCGGTTATCGGTTAAGAAGATTTACCACCAAGGCAAGAACACCAAGAAAATGTCACCCCGAAAAAGATATCATTTCTACCGGCATCCGGCCCCCCGGAATCCGTCTGAAACAAAGCTTCCCCATCGAGTCAGTTACTGTTATTTTTGTTGCAGGAGACACGCCATGCCAAGACTTGGTCGAAGATCACTGGTTGATCTCGCCGGAGGTGCTTTCCGGCGGGAACCTGAGGATCTCGACAGCGACTTGGGCCCGGCTGCACGGCGGCTTGTGGACGAAGCACTGAGCAGCCTTGAACCGGGCGAGCTCGTGGATTGTCACGTGCACCTGCTGGGGTTGGGGCAGGGTGGCAGTGGCGCTTTTGTGAATCCGGCAATGCAAAGTTGGATGCATCCGGTGCGCCACCTGAAGTTCCTCGTTTACTTGAGCGCTGCCGGGATTCGCGACCTGAATCAGGCCGACGAGCAGTTTGTCGAGCGGTTGGCTCGGCTGGTCAGAGGAATCCCGGGTGGAGTTCGAACCTATCTTCTGGCTTTTGATAAACACTACAACCAGGACGGGACGCCGAATCTGGTGAAGACGGACTTCTATGTCCCAAATGCATATGCGGTTGAGGTAGCAGAGCGCTGCCCGGACTATTTCGTAGCGACGGCTTCGGTACACCCTTACCGTGAGGATGCGCTCGAGGAACTGAAAAGTTGTGCAGCCCGAGGAGTACGTATCGTCAAGTGGCTGCCGAACGCCATGGGAATGAACCCGGGAGACTCTCGTATAGACCCCTTTTATCGCAAGATGAAAGAGTTGGGGATGACCCTGTTGACGCATGCTGGAGAAGAAAAGGCAGTGGAAGCGGAAGGCGATCAGCGATTTGGCAATCCGCTGCTGCTGCGTCGACCTCTGGAAATGGGCGTGAGAGTTATCATTGCCCACTGCGCCAGGCTTGGCCGGAATCCGGATTTGGACTGCAGGAATCGACCCCTGGTCGACAACTTCGATCTGTTCCTTCGGTTGATGGGGGAACGGGGTTACCGGGGATGGCTTTTCGGGGATATCGCGGCGATGACGCAATTCAATCGTCTGCCGCGTCCGCTTCAGGGCCTGCTCGAACGCCGGGATCTGCACAGTCGCCTGGTGAACGGCAGTGACTATCCGCTCCCGGCTGTGAATATCGTCATTCGTCTAAAGAGTCTGGTAACGGCAGGTCTAGTTGATGGTGGACAGGGCGAGTTACTGAGCGAAATATACGATTACAACCCACTCCTGTTTGACTTCGTAGTTAAGCGCACCGTTCGGCTGCCCCGAACTGACCAGGGTTTTCCGGCGGATCTGTTCCGTCGTCGGCCTGAACTGGATGGTTTCAGGGATTAGGACACCCCCCAGGAACCCGCCTTGAGCCCGTCTCTCCCTAACGATTTCCCAGGAGGACATCGAAAATTGCGACCGCTCCTATGCGCTTGTTCCATGGTTCTGCGATTAACCATTTCGACTTCTCATGGT
>JAUVSF010000281.1 GCA_030597245.1 Acidobacteriota bacterium | reverse complement strand
CGAAGAGACAAGAAACTTGAAATCACTCGCAACCGGACAGAGGTTGGTCAGTATTTTGCCTTCTTTTTCAATGTAGCTACACCGGACAGCCACCCCTCTCTATACCGGCTGCTCCGCGACGAGTTTGGCCCTAACCGAGTCAAGAATGGCCTCTATCCAGAGATTCATCCTGCAAACGCGTTTGTGGGTAACGTAATCCGCATGGAATTGCTCTCCCGCTGGGGCTTTTCGCAGCAGCTACTGGATGAGTCGGTTGCGTATTTCCTCTATATGGCTCAGCAAACGGGCACGCTTTGGGAAAACATCACTACTGAAGGTAGTTGCAACCACGGCTTCGCATCTCACGTAGTTCACTTGCTGTATCGGGATGTGCTGGGGCTTTACCTTATTGACCCGGCATCACGTCTCGTAAAGGTCCGTTTCCCGCAGCTGGAGGTCAATTGGTGCGAGGGTCGCATCCCGCTGTCAGAGGGAACGGTTTCCCTGCGCTGGAGAAAAGATTCTGGGAAGTTGGTTTACCGGCTTGATCTGCCTGCCGGCTACCAAGTACAGATCGAGAACCTGAGCGGTTTGGATCTGGTAGCAGAGTAGACTGCATCGACACCATCCATAAGCGATTCTGCGATGGTGGCCACATTTTTTGCCTTTCTCAAGGACAGTGTAACCCCGGAGCGCACCAAACGACGAGCAGAACCCCTGCTTCCTGAGACACCTCGCGTGGATTCAAACGGCACTGGTGGAATTCGAAAACGGTGCTATGATGCGGTGGATCAGGAGATCAAGTATGAGAAGCGTATCCCTTAATCTACTACCCGCACCTGCCAGAAGAAGAGTGTCCCCTTCTCCCCCTTCTCCTCCTGCGCATGCGCACTTGGCATGCAGATTAACTGGCCCTCTCCTTTTGGCCACCATTCTACTGCAGCCAGCGGTGGTTGCTGCGCAGCAAGGCTCAGACGAATCCTTCAAAAACAAGGTGACGGCTAACCGAGGCAACTCTTGGGAAACGACGGCAGCGCCTGCCGTGACGGATTGGCCTGCCTGGCGAGGTCCAAACGGAAACGGTGTGGCTGACAGGAGGGACCTCCCCGTCCGATGGAGCCGGACTGAAAACGTGTGGTGGTCCGTGCAGTTGCCCGGCTGGGGAACCAGTTCTCCCGTAGTCTACGGTAACCGCGTGTTTGTTACTTCGGAAGTGCAGAAAGGTGACCAGAAATCACTTCTGACACTCTGCTTTGATCGTGAACATGGTGAAGAATTGTGGCGGCATGACTTCGGATTTGGCGTGGACCAGCGCACTCATGAAAAGTCGAATCTCGCTGTGAACACGCCCGCTGCCACTAAAGACGCTGTCTATATCGCTTTTGGCAACGCCGACATCGCTCGCTACTCTCACGACGGAGAATTGATTTGGGTGACTCGTTACATGCAGCGATTCGGCGATCCTGGTATGGCGTGGGGATATGGAGTCAGTCCTGTGGTTTTGGAGAAAACCGTGCTGTTTCCTTGGGATCATCATGAAGGGCCCTGCTATCTGATCGGGCTCGACCAGCGAACGGGAGAGATCTCCTGGAAGAGAGACCGGCCTATCGGAACCTCCCATGCGACACCGCTGGTCGTCGAGCACCCTGGGCAAATCGACATTCTCGTGTCGGGAAAGAACGGCCTCACCGCCTTCGATGCTCGAACCTACGACGAGTTATGGCAATACGGCGAGGGGGAGGGACCTTTCAACGGAGAAATCATTGTCAGTCCAGTCTGTGGCGACGGCATGGTATTTTTGCAGTTGTGGCGCCAAAGCAGAATCCACGCCATCCGACTCACCGCTAATGGTGAGTCGCCGGAAGCTGTTTGGGTAAGCGAAAAACCGGGATCCCAGGAACCGTCTCTGCTTTACTATCGGGGTTTGCTGTACGTCCTGAAGGACAACGGCGTATTGGTGTGTCTGGATGGAGAAACGGGCAGGGAGCAGTATCGGCAACGCTTGGGCGGTACCTGCAATTCCTCGCCGATTGCCGGAGAAGGACGAATCTACTTAAGCAACAACGAGGGTAGTACCTTTGTTGTGCGAGCCGGAAGGGAGTTTGAGTTGGTGGCCAGAAACGAGTTGGGAGAGCGAATCACGGCCTCGCCTGCAATTTCGGGTGACCAGCTGATTTACCGAACAGATTCGCACTTGTACTGTATTGGCCGCGCTCGCGGTGAGTCTCGAGGAAGACGGGCTTCCAGAAGCCTGTCTGCGTTTGAACGTGTCTGCTCGTCCGAAAACTGAAGATACTGATCAGCGTAGTGTCCCGAATGCCCGAGTATGACACGAGCAGGAATCGGTCAATGGTCCATCCTCCCCTTCCACACCGGCTGATCCTTCTCGTCAATTACTGCCAAAACCGACTGGTTACTATATCGTGAGAAACGTGGGCCGGGTCATTCACCAGAGATGAAAGGAGAGAAAAAAGGTGGTCAGTGAAAGGCTTCTAAGACTGAGACAAATTCTAGGGGTCGGGTGTCTTATTTTCTCGGCTGTGTGCGCAGGCCCACCTGCTTCCAGAACCGCTGATCTTTCGAAGCTGGGGTATTCCCTTCTTCCCGAACCTCAACAGATCGAGCTTACAGGTGCAGAGTTTCTCTTTGCTCCCGATTGGGAACTGCAGTTGACGGGTGTGGCGGAAGATCACGTAGCCGTGAGAACACTCCGCGGCCGACTTGCTGAGGAGTTCGGAGTGGACCTTCCGCTGGGAGAGGGGGTTGACGAAAAGAAGGTTCTCCAGTTGGAGATATCCCCTGGTGGGGCGGCTCAGGGACAGAAGGAAGAACTGGCTCAGCAGGGATACGTGCTGGATACAGCTTCGCAGAGAATTGTCATCAAGGGAAACGCCGGCCCAGGCTTACTGTTCGGAGTACAGACATTCCTGCAATTGCTGGGTTCAAGAGAAGAAGCCTCGCTGCCGTCCTGTCACATCGAAGACTGGCCCGACCTTGAGCTTCGTGTCATTCACTGGTGCGAAAAGGAGCATCAGAGCAGGTTCAATACACTAAAGGAATATCTGGATCGGGCGGCCGAATACAAAATCAATGCCATCGCCTGGCACCTGGAGAATACCTTCCAATACAAACGACACCCGGTCATCAGTACACCTTACGCTTTCACCAGGGAAGAAGTACGCGAGTTGGAGGAATATGCCAACGAACGATACATTGAACTCATCCCGATGCTGGATTTCCCCTCACATATGTCCTATGTCCTCAAACATCCGGAATATGCTCATCTGAGAGAACTGCCGGAGAGAAGTTATTCGATCTGTCCCACCAATGAAGAGTCATGGAAGCTGCTGTTCGACATGTTTGACGAACTCCTTGCGGCCTTCCATGGGAAGTATTTCCTCTTCTCAACGGACGAGCTCTTCGACCTGGGAAAAGGGCCGCACTGCGGCTGTGCCGCAAAGGTAAAGTCAGTGGGTGAGAGCGGGTTTTTCGTCGAACTGACCCGGCGCGCCGGCTGTTACCTGGAAGAACGCGGCAAGCGTGTCATGTTCTGGGGGGAAAGTCCTCTTGAAGTTGCAGATATTCCGAAGCTCCCGAGCACACTGATCGATGCCGTGGCCGGAACTCCGACTCTGGAAAGGGAAGGGGAGCTGGAAACGGAGAAGCGGCATGGGATGCAGGTGCTGATCTACTACTCGACAAAAGGTGGTGAGAAGTTACTCTTTCCCGACTATTTTCCTTTCTCTTATCACAAGATCTTCTCCCGGAATCATTTGGAGAATATGTATCAGAGAATCTCGTATGGGAAAGTGCGGGAAAACGACGTTCTTGGGACCTTCATCGCCGGTTGGGATGATCACGGCCCAAATCTGGAGGTGATTTGGTTGGGGCTGGTTACGGGCTCTAGTTATGGTTGGCATGCTGGGCTGCCGACGCCGGAAGAGATCTTTCCCCGTTTTATCAACACATTCTATGGGCACCGATCGGTGGAGATGGACGAGGTCTTCCGCCTGATGAATGACGGTTCGCTGTTCTGGACATTTGCCTGGAATCGCAAGAGGGGGATCGAGCTGCCGAACTTGCCCGAGGCTCGTACGCTTGACAATAGGCCCTTCTGGAAAGCGCGCTACAGCAGACAATCCTATACCAAAGATGCCCACCTCGACCATCTAAGTGAGGGTCCCTTTGAAGGCACCTTACGTGAACTGACTCGGGAAAAGGAGTTGGTTTTGCACCTGATTGAGTTGCTGAACCAGAACCTCCAGGTTGTGGAAAAACGGCGCTACAATGTGGAAGTGATGCTGGCAATTGCGGTCAGCTACCTTCACAATATCCGTCTGTTCGAGACCCTTGGCCAGATCGAAGATATTTTGAGCGAGGCTCATCGCGTGCATGGAGAAGGGCGGGAGGCAGAGGCTGTTTCTCTTTTGGAGAAAGCTGAGAAGATGGCAAGGGATATCGCCGAGCAAAGAGAAACGCCCCAGAAGGGTTTTGCAGATGCATGGATGGTCAGCCGGTTTCCTAGTGAGCAGATGGATATCTTCGGCCGAGAAGAGCAGCTTGATCTCGACGAGTGGGCGGACGATTTAAGAAACATCCGGGGAAGACTGGCCAGGCCATAGCCGACAAATTTTCTTTCTTGTTGCAGATCAGGCAGAGTACACAGGACCATGCTGGGAGTCCTCGCGCTGACTTGCGGGGTGAGGTGGATGGAGTACGTGCTCCCGCGGATGCCGATTCGAAGAGCATTTCCTGGCGGACTGGGTGTCGACAGGAAAGGGGACAGAGCATTTTTCTTCTTCGAGTATTTGCGCGCTTCGGGACCGCGCTTGACGGCGTCAAACGGCACGATACACTAGGGGACCAGATTCTCCTTCGCAAGGCTGGCGGTTCGCATTTCCCCGCGCCACTGCTCGAAGAGGCGCATCAGGCGCTGGTAGACTTCCGGGTTCTCAGGAGCGACGTTGCGTTCTTCGGCCGGGTCGGATTGGAGGTGAAACAGGGCGGGCTGATCCTCGGCGGAGTCACCGCTGGTGAGGATCTGGCCGGTGGGTCGGGGATCGATTGCGCTGAGACTCTTGACGAGTTTCCACTCGCCTTGCCGGACGGCCCATCTATCGCTAAACTCCCAGAAGAAGGGGCGGTCGCTGGTGGTCGGTGGCACGGCTGTTTTGACTGCCTGGAGGATGCTTTCGCCGTCGAGTTGTGAGGGTGGCGGAAGTGGGATGGCAGCAGCTTCCAGCGTGGTGGGCAGGACGTCCAGCGTGGAGACGGCGTGGGGGTAGATTTGCCCGGCGGGAAACTCAGCCGGCCAGCGCATCATGAACGGTACGCGGAGGCCGCCTTCAAAGGTGACGTACTTGGATCCGCGCAGAGGCCGGTTGTTGGCGCCGGTGTAGGGCGAGCCGCCGTTGTCGCTGAAGAAGACGATGAGGGTGTTCTCGGAGAGGCCCGCGCTTTCCAGTGCGTCGAGCAGGCGGCCGATGTTCTCGTCGAGGCAGGCGAGGTTGGCCAAGTAGTACTTGCGCATGTCTTCGTCGCCGATGACGCCGAGTTGCGCGGACGTTTGGTAGTAGTCGTAGTAGCTGCCCATCGTGTCCGGATCGTAGTTGGGGATAGGCGGTGCGCCGAACCGGTCCAGGTATCGCTTCGGCACTTCATGAATCAGGTGGTGAACGGAGTTGTAGGCAACATTGAGAAAGAAAGGCTCGCTGCCGTGCCGCTTCAGAAAATCGATGGCCCAATCCGTGAAGATCTCCGTAGTGTAGCCGCTCTCGAAGCTCCGCTTTCCGCGGTTTTCAAACAGAGTTCCGAGGGCCGCGCTGTGGCCATGAGGATCGGGCGTGCGCTTCTCGATTTCGCTGGAGAGCAGGAAGAAGTCATGCGCGTGGGATGAGAAGCCGAGAAATTCATCGTAGCCGTGATTGAGGGGGTACTCGCGCACGTCCTGCTTTTGCCGGCCGTCGCCGTAGTCGTTCTTGCCGACCTTACCGGTCACGTATCCAGCCTGTTTGAAGTATTCGGCGATGGTGGTGACATTGTCCGGCAACCCGGGACTCCATCCCGGTTTCGGGTCCCAGCGCTGCTGATAGCGGCCCGTGTTCCAGCCTGCGCGCGAGGGGCTGCAGACCGGCGCGGTTACGTAGGCCTGGGTGAACAGAACACCGTCCTGGGCGATCCGGTCCATGTTCGGGGTGGAGATGTCACTGGCGGAATGGGCGAAAGCGCTCAGATCGGCATAGCCCTGGTCGTCAGTGACGATGACGAGCACGTTGGGCTTTTGCGTGCTTTCCGGCGGCGCGGCGCAGGCAGTGAGGAATAGTAGGAGCGTGACAAAAACGGTGGTGTTCTTCATGGCGGCTATTCTCTCCCGTATCAGTTTAAGCATCCAACTCTCATACTCGTCCATCGGGAAAACTCCTTTTCAGCTCTTCCCCCTGTTCCTTAGCTCACTTAGGGCAGGCCATGGCTCCAGGCGCCGCTGGAAGGAATCCCCACGGCACCCAGTAGGTCCACACCACTGATGTAATAGCGACGGCGGTCAGTCCGTGG
>JAUVSF010000097.1 GCA_030597245.1 Acidobacteriota bacterium | reverse complement strand
GAGAATTACGCTTACCAGGTTTTCGTCCCCCGAAATTGGACCGCTGACAAGAAGTGGCCGGTTATCGTCTTTCTTCACGGGGCCGGCGAGCGTGGGAGTGAAGGCAACCGTCAAACAGAGGTAGGCCTCGGGCCGGCTATTCGCAGGGACGAAGGCAGCTTTCCAGCCGTGGTGGTTATGCCTCAGTGTCGCCGCGGCATCTGGTGGGATAATCCCAAGATGGAGCAGCTCGTTACAGCTACACTCGAGCGATCCATTGAACAGTTCAGTGGCGACCGGGATCGTGTCTATCTAACCGGTCTATCGATGGGTGGTTACGGCATCTTCTACTTTGGAGCGAAGTATCCCGGGAAGTTTGCCGCGTTGGTGCCGATCTGTGGTGGCGTGATTCCACCAAGGCAACTCAGGCAGGGCCAAGCGTCGGACAACCTGGCTCCTTATCTCAAGGTAGCACAGAGTATCAAGGGAACACCTGTGTGGATTTTCCACGGCTCAGCCGACCTTAGAGTCCCGGTTAGTGAATCCCGCAAGATGGCTAAGGCATTGAAAGAGGTGGGAAGTCCGGTGAGGTACACTGAGTATGAGGGTGTCGATCACAACTCCTGGGATGCTACCTACGCGGAACCCGACCTCCTTCCCTGGCTACTTTCAAAGCAACGGCAGAATTCAGAATAGCCGAACGATTACAGTCTCGCCGCTGGGACAATTTAAAGACTCACCACCAAGATGGTGTGTTGATTGTCAAGAGGACAAACAGCAACCGCGACAGAGTCATCAAACGAAACCGGTCAGCGCTTAGCGTAATGCGCCCAACCTTGCGACTTCGCTCTCCGAGCTACGCCGTCACAAGGAAAGGTTGTACCTCCGCATGCGTGCTGAGTTGTTGGGTGCGATGCAAGATTGGTACACGATTCGTGCTGAACCCTTTGGTTCGCGGATCATGCGGAGGTGGGTGCTTCAGGGTCTGTTGCCCAAACCCAACAAACCAAGCTCGAAACTCGAAATCCGAAGCTCAAAACAAACTCGAAATTAGAAGGTCTAAGGTCTAAACGCCTTGAAGTGACTGCTTCTGAATAGCTTATAAGCGACAGCCTGTTTCAGTCATTAGATATTCGAGCTTGGGATTTGTTTCGAATTTCGAGCTTCGAGATTCGGATTTGGGCGCGGTGCCCTTTTGGGCAACAGACCCTTCAGCTCCCGCGTATCGCTGGAAGCCGTGGAATCTCCTGACGTGCGGTTAGGAGACGGGATTGACCACAAAAACACGAGGAACCCCGAGGGAAGTTCGAAGTGCGAACTTGGAACTACCGCCAAGGCATCAGGGACACCAAGAAACACCAAGAACAGATGGGGGTAGCAGAGATTACCTTCCTAGCTGCCATCGGGCTCGATATGGAAATCGTCAAGCTTCCCCAACAGAACCCACAAAGCATCCGGGGCCAGGGGGCGCGAGAAGTGGAAACCCTGAGCGTATTCACAGCCGAGATCTCTGACGAAGGAATACTGCTCTTCCGTCTCGACACCTTCGACCGTCACCTCCATACCTAAATCGTGAATTAGATTCACCATTGCCCTGACGACGTCCCGGTTGCCGCTCGCCCGATCCATTTCAGAGATGAAGCTCCGATCGATCTTGGAGATATCGAGAGGCAATCGGTGAAGATAGGCCAGTGACGAATAACCTGTTCCAAAATCATCGAGATGCAGATGAATCCCCAACTCCTGGAGATTCCTCAGAATGGTGATGGCTTCTGCCACCTCCCTCACCCCGTCTTCGGTAATCTCAAGTTTCAGGCTGGAAGGATCCAGCCCCGTTTTCTCAAGAATGCCCTCGATACGTTCGACGGCATCACCACGGGCAAACTGAACTCCAGCGATGTTCACATTGACTGAAAGGGGATGAGTACTGGGAAACTGCTCCTGCCACAACCTGGCAGTCCGGCAGGCTTCTTCCACCGCCCACCAGCCAACTGAAACCAGTAGTCCAGCCTCCTCCGTAGCCTGCAGGAAGCGATCTGGCGCCAAAAGTCCCCGGCGCGGGTGCTGCCAACGGATCAAGGCTTCACAACTCACGATCCGCCTGGTCCCGGCGTCAACAATTGGCTGATACCAGAGTCTGAACTGGAGGTCACGTAACGCAACCTGAAGGTCATTCTCCAACTGCCACGTGGCTACAGCCTGAACGTGCATTTCTTTGTCGAAAAACTGAGTACACGAGTCGCCCTCGAGCTTGGCACGGTACATAGCGGTGTCAGCGTCTCTAAGCATCTCCTCAGGCTTCTGGTAACCCTTGGAGCTCAAAACAATTCCGACGCTCACACTCACGAACACCTCTCGCCCCGCAAGCGTGAAAGGTTTGCCAAGCTTGGTGTGGATCCGGTCGGCACACCTCTGGGCATCCTCAGCTTCGTCTATTTCATCGAGCAGGACCGCGAACTCATCTCCTCCAAAACGGGCAACCGTGTCAACCTGGCGCAACGAAGTCTCCAACCGTATCGCCAGCTCTTTCAGAAGTCTGTCGCCCGCTAGATGGCCGAGACTGTCGTTTATGATCTTAAAGCGGTCAAGATCCATGAAAAGAACGGCAAAATTGTAATTCGGCTGACGCTTGGCCCTGGCCAACGCCATTTGCAGGCGCTCGATGAAGAGCATGCGATTCCCCAGGCCCGTGAGGGCATCGTGAAATGCTCCCTGATACAGTTCCTGTTCAGCCAGCTTCCGATGATGGATATCCGTCTGCGAACCTGCCATCCGGTACGCTTTACCATCCTCGCCTCGAACTGCCATCCCACGCACAAGAACCCAGATATACTTCTCGTCGCTGCGTCTTAGTCGGCATTCGACCTCCAGGTTTCGGGATTTGCCCTCCAGGTGGTTGGAAAATGCGTCCTGCAATTCGTCCAGTTCGTCGGCATGAACAAGGCTGAACCAATCTGTCAGGCTATCGCCTATCTCTTCGTCGCTGAAACCCAGCATGCTCTTCCAGCGGGCAGAATAGAAGACATGGTCATTCTCGATGTCCCAATCCCACAGCCCATCTTTGCTTCCGACAGCGGCCAGTGAGTAGCGCTCCTCGCTCTCTCGCAGAGCCTCCTCCGCATGTTTTCGTCTCTTCAGTTCCCATTCAACGGACGATAAAGCCGCCAGTAGCCTCGTTTTCTGAAACTCCGTGTGAAGCCTTAATCCCGTTGCTACAAACAGGCCAAACGCAAAGTGCAGCCACGAGTCCGTTATCTCCGCGAACAAGCCCACGATCAACCAGGTGGCCAGACACACAGCCAATACAAGCACCTGGATTCTGGCGGGCAGGAAAAAGCAGGTGAGCCCAACCGCGAGAAGAGCAAGGTTCCTGGTTTCCTGAATCCCAGAGAGAAGGTAAAGATGCACCAAGCCATTGAGCACCACCAGAATCGCGAAAACAGCTCCTAAGGATTCCGCCAAAACCGGTGACAATGTGTACCGGGTCAGGAGGAACCGTGAACCGAAAAACACGCTGGCAGTAACTACTGCAAGGATGACGATCGGTAGACTTCTGAACCCTGGATTGTGCAGTGCCTGGCTGACAGCAAGCACCAGGTAAAGCGCCCCAATTCCTGTCAGAACCGGGCTCAAGCCTTTCTCGGAGACGTCAAGAAAACGAAGCATGCCGACTTTTCCGGCCACATCTACCGGTTCTTTACCTTTCAGATTCTCCATAGGGAAGCTCTTGCATCTGTTTGTATTCAGGCCCTTGGATGATATTTCCGGTAGACCTTCCTGAGCCGCTCTCGAGTCACATGGGTGTAGATTTGCGTGGTTGAAATGTCTACATGTCCCAACATGAGTTGAACTGCTCTAAGATCGGCCCCATTCTCCAACAGGTGGGTGGCAGGACTGTGCCTGAGGACATGAGGGCTCAGTCGAGAAGCCAGTCCGATACGTTTTCCATACTTCTCGACCAAGACCCAGAAGTTCTGTCGAGTCATCGCCCCGCCGTTCTGAGACAAGAACAGGAATGGAGTTGTCGGATTCTTGTTCTTGTATTTGGGATACGCCTGTTCCAGATAGGCTGAGACGGCCTCGATCGCAGAATCTCCAATAGGAACAAGGCGTTCTTTGCCACCTTTGCCCAGGGTTCTCAGAAAGCCTGCATCAAAGCTGAAATCGCTTAACTTCAGCCGAATCAACTCACTAACTCTCAACCCCGTTGCGTAAAGGACCTCGAGCATCGCCCGGTCCCGGATTCCCTGGGGACTCCCGTGATCAGGCTGTTGGAGCAGCTGATCAACTTCGTCAACCGTCAGATAGTTGGGCAAAAAACGCCAGGTCCTGGGAGATTCGAGGGTCTCTGTGGGATCATGAAAGATGAAACCGTCAAGCAGAAGGAAACGGAAGAATGACCGAAGGGCGGCAACCTTTCGCATCACCGAACGAGCAGACAAGCCAGCGTACAGCTTCTGGATATACTCGAGTAAGGCCTCGCGGTCAGTATGCTGCAAATCCCGGTCGGAATCGTCAAGAAACGTGAGGAAGTCACGCACGTCTCTTTCGTAAGCGTCGACCGTATTTCTGGCCAGGCCCCGTTCGACCGCTAGATAGCTCACGTAATTCCTGAAAGCATTCTCTTTCATGCAAAACCTTCCCCTACCGCCGGACGAAGGGGTTCAAATAGCGCAACTCCCCAATCTTAAGGAGCCAGGCAGCGAGAAAGAAAACCAGACATCCCCCGCTGATCGACACCAACAGCGAGACTATATCGGCCAGCAATTTCATATCTCCCCAGCTCACGCGTGCGTACCGGTTCAACAGCAGGACAGCGCCGCCCATCAATACTGCCGCAAAAGCTGTTTTCCAGAGGCTGGAAGCAACTCCGAATTCTCCCATCGATCCCAGTCGCCTTCTGAAGTGCACAGCCAAGAGAGAGCTGTTCAAGGCAACTGAAAGCGAGGTTCCCAGCGCCAGTCCTATGAATCTGTATCCCTGAGGAAGGATTAGTATCAGAGTCAGATTGACCACGATATTCGTGGCTACCGCAACCAATGTGTTTCTCACTGGAGTTCGAGTATCATTCAAGGCGTAGAATGTGGGAACGTAAACCTTGATACTGCTGTAGGCAAAGAGCCCTACCCCATAAGCCATCAGGGCGTACGAAGTGAAGCGGGTGTCAACCGACGTGAAGCCTCCTCGCTCAAAAAGCACCTTAACGATCGGCTCGGCCAGAAGCAGCAGTCCAACCGTTGACGGGATGGCCAGAAACCCTACCAGCTTAAGAGAATTAGCCACGGTCTCTTTCAACTCCCGCATGCTCTCGGTAGCTGCCAGTGCGGAGACCTCCTTCAGATTGACTACTCCGACGGCAACCCCAAACAAGCCGATCGGCAGGTACATGATCCTGAAGGCGTAGCTCAACCAGGACACGGGGCCGTTGTCCTGAAGAAATGACGCTATCTGGGTGTTGACCAGCACATTGATCTGGACGGCACTCACACCTACGATCGCCGGGCCAATCAGGCGTGCCAGCCGTAACAGGCCAGGGTGACGAAAGTTGATCCCCGGACGGAACCGAAACCCCTCCTTCCTCAAAAGGGGAATTTGGACCGCGAACTGCAACAATCCACCAACGACGGCGCCTACGCCCATTGCATAGATCGGCAGAACTCCTCCCTCCTCAAACCTGGGTACGAGGAAGATTGCCGCAGCAATCAGACTCACGTTGAAGACAGCAGGGGCGAGAGCCGGGAGGAAGAAGTGGTTCAGTGTGTTCAGCATTCCCATTGCCACCGAAGCCATGGCTACGAGCAGCAAGAAGGGCGACAAAATCTTGATCAGTGTCGCTGTTATCTCTACCTTTCCAGGCACTTCAGAGAAGCCGGCAGCCAAGACGTGTACAAAGAAATCGGAGAAGAAGAACAGGACCAGAGTGAACAACCCCAGCAGCACCATGAGTGCGCTCAAGACCAGGTTGGCCAACTGCCAGGCTTCCTGCCGTCCTTTGTTTTTGAGATAACTCGTGAACGTCGGTACGAAAGCCGCGCTCAATGCGCCTTCAGCGAAGAGGTCTCTCAAGAGGTTGGGTAGACGCAATGCGACAAGCCAGGCGTCGTTATATAGCCCGGCTCCGAAAAGCTTTGCGAAAAACTGGTCTCTCACTAACCCGAGGATTCGGCTGATCAGAATTGCGACACTGACTTTTCCAGCCGCTCGGGCAGATTTTGCTCCGTCTGACATCTGTCAGGCTCGTCCGGCAGATTTGCCCCTTTCAAATAAGGAAGTTCAAGACAACAGAGCCGGACTACTGACCAAGCAAACCGCTTTGTCAGGGTCACGCCCGACTCGGAGGCGCTCAATCCTCAATAAGAGACACACCTCCACCTGCTCCTTTACCTCGCTTAAGTTATCATTCTAAGCTGAACGTTTTGCGACCTGTGAGGAGTTATGAAGCTAAAAGACATAGCAGAGAAGCTCGACTGTGAATTGAGAGGGGATCCGGAAATCGAGATACTTGGAGTTGCTGGAATTCAGGAAGCAGAGAGTACCGACCTGACTTTCGTATCAAACCCGAAATACGCCAGGAAAGTAAAGGATTCCAGCGCTGGTGCGATCATTCTAAGTCCCGAGGCTCCGCCTTCGGAAATCCCGACCTTGATCTCGCCCAATCCGTATCTCACCTTCGCCAGAGCGGTAGAACTGTTCTATGCTCCCCCCATTCCGATCCCAGGCATACACCCTACGGCAAGCGTGGCTGAGACCGCCGTTCTGGGCGAAGACTACTCGATTGGAGCCAATGTTGTGGTTGGAGAACACGTTAGCATCGGCGATGGGGCGGTCCTTTACCCCAATGTGACAATCTACCCCCACGCCAAAATCGGCGACGACTTCATTGCCCATTCTAATTCCGTGGTTCGGGAACACACGAGCATCGGGAATCGCGTAATCCTCCAGAATGGAGCGGTCATCGCCTCCGACGGCTTTGGCTTTGCTCCGCGAGAAGATCGGTCGTACTACAAGATCGTCCAGTCAGGGGTTGTGATTCTGGAAGACGATGTCGAGGTGGGCGCAAACTCCTGTATCGACAGGGCTACCGTTGGCGAGACCCGAATCGGCCGAGGCACGAAGATAGACAACCTCGTCCAAATTGGGCACGGTTCGAAAGTTGGGGAAGATTCTGTCCTCGCTGCTCAGACTGGACTGGCTGGAAGTTCCGATATCGGCAGCCGCGTCATGCTGGCCGGCCAAGTTGGCGTCGCCGGCCATCTTCGCATCGGTGACGACGTCATAGCGACGGCTCAAACCGGAATAGCGCGGTCGGTCAAGGACGGATCCAAGATCTCCGGGACGCCCGAGATGGAAAGTGGACTCTGGAAGAAGAACTATATTCTAATGCACAACCTGCAGGGCCTGGTAAGAGAGGTCAAACAACTCCGGAAAGATCTGGAAGCTTTGAAAGAAAAGTAACTCCCAGAATTCCAAATCGGTGGTTTCTCAGGTTCTCGAACGGCCTCTGGCGCGGACAAGCTCCGCGTTGAGTTTCCTTATGCGATTCGATAAGGTACGAAGAATATTGAAAGCTAGCGAAGGATCCTCCTGCACCCTGCCGAGCAGGGTCTTCTTGTCCACCGTGAGCACTCGACTTTCACCCCGCGAACAAACGCTGGCAGAGCGGACGTCTTGTTCGAAAAGCGCCATCTCCCCGAAGAAATCGCCTTCATCAAGAACTGCGAGGAGGACCTCTACCCCGCCTTCTTCGCGAACAACTTCGACCTTTCCCGTTTGTACAACGTACATGCAATCACCCACGTCTCCCTGGCGAATGATGCATTCTTTGTCAGCATAGGTTCGACCCAAAGCGCTGTTCTTCACAGAGGCCTCCCAATCTTCTTTCCTCCACCCCGGGAAAAGACCGCGGCAACCAGATTCCAGGCAAAGGGTATCCAGAACGACGGATGAAACGTCCGCCGCAAAATTTCGCGATACGGAGCACTGCCGGTAAAAAGGTCCCACAAAACCATACTCATAAATTGCGGGCCCTCCTTCTTCTGCTGTTCCCATGAGGTCATACGCAGAACCGCACGCTGAGAAAAGCGCCTCCCTTGAAAAAGATGATTGAAGGCAAAAATGAACTTCCCGATCCGATTGTCCTTAGCAATCGTGCGACAGGCCGGCCAATAGTGCTGCTTGAAATCTTCCATGGCGATTCCGTGAAGAACCGCGGTCTTCGCGGCAGCTTTGGATGTGCGGTAGGCGGATCCAATTCCATCCTTATACAGCCTTGCTACCCCGCAGTCTCCCACTAGCACCACGCGGTCACCAAAGGGCTGAACGGCGCTTTGAACGTTGATCCGAGGGAAACAAAAACACACATGTTCAGGAATCATCTCAGGGTTGGGAAAGCACCCTTTCACCTCGGGGGACGCCAGGAATGCTTCGACCATCTGATTATCGATGTCATGTCCGAGAAGGCACATCGTCGCGTAGTCTCCCTTGGGAATCACAGCGGCAAACTCGAGGCCCGGGATATCGAGGAGGAAGACGTGCATCGACGTACCCAATTGAGCCTGGATCGTTTCACTTCCCAGCTGAAACTCACAGATAAAGGTCTTCACAGTGCGGGGTGGGCGATACCCGATCTCAAGGTCATCGATTAACTGGAAGAAGTTGCTCGTGACTCCTGTGGCGACTGCAACCAGGTCATAGCCCTTGTTCAAACCGTCTGGGCTTCTCAGGTGTGGTCGGCCCGCCTCAAATTCGACACCGCTCACGAGTTTCCTACGCACCTGAGCACCCTTGCTCACAGCCAGGTTCAACAGGTAAGCGTCAAAGCTACTCCAGCTGGACTCCCCTAACCCGGACGGCCCTGCACCTCGAAAGACAGCAGCGATCCTCTTCTCGACCAAAGGGGTGTCGATTCGGATGCTACCAACATCTGTATGGAGCATGTACGAATCAATGCCCCTTTGGACCACGTCGGGTGGAATATTGATTCCTTCGGCTGCAAGAATCTGTACGAGGGACTCTGAGATGATCCCCCCGCAGTGGTTGCAACCACTAGGACCACTTTCGTCGAACCTCCGCGGTTCATAGATATCCACGCGAATGTCGAGTCCAACACGTTTGGCCTGGCCTAACACAAAATAGCTGAAAAATGAGCCGGCAGGACCACCCCCAATGACAGCGATTTCGGAGCCATCCTCCAGGCTCAGATCGGATGACTTGGCCTGCGGCAAGGAAGTGAGACTGTCAGCAAGGCTTGGCCCTCTTTGCGGTTTGCGCAAAACTACCTATCCTCCCCAAATTCGGAGTCAGCAAATCCATTCAGGTTGGACCATAGGATGGTTTAGAGTTGGACGATCCAACCTCCCCTCGGTTGGCGATAGTATCCGTCCAGTCAGGATACTGTCAAACCCTTTAAGCCGGCTTGGTTGACTTTCTCGTCAAAGGCGGAGATCAATGGTTGACGGGGATTCCCCCGCAACCTCCTTTTCTGTGGGTTGGTGCTTTCGCGACCAGTCAGAACAAAAGTGAGGACAAGGAGTCGCCACCAAGCCGCATCTTACCCTCATTTCTTGTAATATGTCTGGAATCATGGCCAGTATGAGCGGGCGTGCTGATGTTCAGCGGCGGGTAGTGATCCTTGGGGGGGGACCCGCGGGGGTAGCGTGTGCCCTCGCGTTGAACCGCCTTGCGTCGGAAACGGGCAAACCGGTCCAGATCACAATTGTCGAAGGAAAGCAGTTTAAGGGGGAGCGCCACTTCAACCCGTGTGTAGGTGTGTTATCGCCGATTCTTTCCGACCTTCTTGAGGAGGAACTCGGAGTTCCCTTTCCCTACCATCTCAGCCGAACAAAAATTACTGGTTACGTTTTGCATACTCCGGGAGAGGAGATTGAGCTATCCGACGATGTGCCGTCTATTGCGCTTAGACGAGTCCACTTTGACGCCTATATGGCCGAAGCTGCCAAGAATAGAGGAATAGGCTGGATTCGAGCTCGAGCGGTTGATCTGGAGTTTCACGAATCCTATGTGATTGTGTATACGGAGAATGAGCCGATTGAAGCTGATGTGGTTGTGGGAGCCTTTGGCTTGGACGAAGGTAGTGCCACGATGTTGGCACGGACGACCCCTTATCGGGCACCAAAAGAACTGAGTTCTATAGTGACAAAATGCCATCCTGGAGAGGAGGCCATGGAAGCCTTTGGATCCCGCATCCATGCTTTCCTGCCGGTCGATCCTCGGATTGAATTCGGTGGCATTACCCCTAAGGGAAATCATCTTACATTTAACATTGCCGGTAAGACGGCCGATACTCCGTTGATGCGGGCTTTTCTGTCTCAACCCAAAGTCGACCAAATGATCGGTTTGAACGGTTTTCATCACAGCAAGGATTTGCGCTTCTTTAAGGGGCGCTTCCCCTCCAGTCTGGCGCGCGAGTATTATGGAAACCGTTACGTTGTCGTTGGAGATGCGGCCGGCCTGGTGCGTCCTTTCAAAGGAAAAGGGATAACTTCGGCCGTTTTGTCAGGGGTTCGCGCCGCAAAGACGATTCTAATCCACGGAGTATCGCAACAAGCTTTCCATGACCATTACCGCCCGGCGAATCAAGACATTACGAGCGATCTACTCTATGGTCGGGCGGCTCGCTTGATCACCATCAATTTGGCTCGCTACAGGCTACTGAATCCTGTTCTACGTGCGGCCGCTACAAATCATGACCTTCAGTCTGCACTCCACGGGGCTGTTTCCGGGCATACGCCCTACAGACAAGTGTTACGTAAGGCCCTGTCACCCCGCTCGGTTTTTGACATTGTCCGTGCCCTGTTTGTGTGACCGGCGTTTCGAAACTGGAGAAGTAAACGGATCTCCACAACGGAGTTGATCAGTTCTCCTAAGTACCCTATTGTGAGGAGGAACCTTACACGATGTGAAAGGTCTCTCACGAAATTTAAAAAATACGGGAGTCATTATGAAGATTAGTTGCTTGTCTAGAGGTAAGACGGCTGTTGCTTTCGCTGCATTTGCGCTGGCTATGGGAACAGTGTTGGCCGGAGGTTTTGAGGGTCGTTGGAACGTGACTGAAGACGATGGCAAGAGAAAATCCAATTCCTGGCTCGAACTCACCCGCGACGGGGACGGCTGGAAAGGACGCTTTTTGCACCGTGGCGGGCACCCGATGGCGGCTGAAGTAACTGTCGAGAACGAAGAGTTGAAAGTGACGATGGTTCCCGATGAACCCTATTCCAGCCAACCCAATCGAAAACCACCCACACTTTCCGGAAAACTCGAATCAGGGAAGTTGGTGGGAACAGGAACCGGTTGGCGGGGAGAAACTTTCACCTGGACAGGTGTCCCGGCCCCTGACCGAACCACCGGTTCGGACCGGAAAGTGAAATGGGGAGCACCCGTCACTCTCTTTAACGGAAAAGACCTCAGCGGTTGGAAGACCCTCGGGAATCGCGAGAGTCAATGGAAAGCCGTTGACGGGATTCTCACCAACCAGGGGACGGGAGCCAACCTGAGGACCGTCGATGAATTCCGGGACTTCAAACTCCATATCGAATTCAAGATCCCCGCAAAAAGCAACAGCGGAATATACCTGCGCGGCCGCTACGAAACTCAAGTGGCCGACACCTATGGGCAAGAACCTTTTTCACGCGGTGTGGGTGGGATCTATGGTTACCTCACTCCGACAGTGAATGCTGCTAAGCCTGCGGGAGAGTGGAACACAGTGGAGGCAACATTAATCGGGTACCGAGTGACGATCGTCGTAAATGGCCGGACTACGATCGACGGACAGTTACTTCCCGGGATAACGGGCGGCGCTTTGGACACGAATGAGACAACCCCGGGGCCGATCATGCTCCAGGGGGACCATGGAAAGGTGTACTACCGCAACATTGTCCTGACGCCGGCAGAATAGCGAATCTGCTCTAACTCTTTGCGACTTGGCGACTTGGCGTGAACTCGACCGAACTCACGCAAAGCTACCCAAACACTAAGTTCGAAGGTTGAGTTGATTGACCTTTAGGGCAGGCGAATCCGGGTCAACCCACTTCTTTCACAGGCTACCGGCCTCTGTGGATTCAATTGTTGTTTTCATCGGAACCGGAGGATCCATCTTAATGAGCGAATTCATTCATGTCACTTAGTTCGATCGATCTGATTACTTTCGTAGGGTTCATCGCACTAGTCGTAGGGGTCTCTCTTTGGGCATCTCGCAAGAAGAAACGAACCACTGAGGATTACTTTCTGGCCGGAAGAGGTTTGACCTGGTGGCTGATCGGCTTCTCTCTGACTGCTTCCAATATCTCCTCCGAACATTTCATAGGAATGTCAGGACAGGGCTTTGATCT